>DKJY01000033.1 GCA_002454955.1 Bacteroidales bacterium UBA6680 | reverse complement strand
AACACTGTTTTTGATACTGTCTGTATCACACGATATTTATCATCGTAGTAGTTTGCTACCTCCGTCCATGTGTCGTTTAACCTGTTCTCAGAGGCATTAAGTACTCTTACTTTTGTGTATGTTACCAAACCTTTAACCGCTGTATTGTAGCTACCACTGTAACCATCTATATCATAGATTGTGTTAAAGGCTACATCACCAAATTTTACAGGATAGTAGTTGTCATACACTGTCTCTGTATATGGCAGGTTGTTTGTTGTAGGGAAGCTATTGTTTGTATATACTCCGCTATTACACACCTCATACATATTACTATTTGCCTCTACCTCAATACGCATCTGCTGTTGCGATAGTTTTGCTGTTGCTGTATAAGTACCTGTCTGCACAGGGCGGTTAAATCTGTCGTACTTTGTGTATAACCAGTTGTTGCTTTTGCGCTGCTCACCATCCTGCGTAAGTATAAGCCGGTTACGTTTATCATATACCATATAAATAGTCTCAGCTCCCGGCAACTGTTTTGTTACCATTCGTTTGCGTTCATCGTAGGTATAGTAATAACACAGATCTTTTATTATATCACTAGTATGCAGCATGTTTATATCAGGTGTATCTGAACCTATAGTGAGCATAAGTTTATCTACAGCTTTTGGCGATAATACATATCTTAATAACCCAAAGTAATCATAAACATAGTATGTATATGCCGTTTTAGTACTACTTAATATGCTGGTTTTAACTACTACATTACCATACTCATCTTTATACTCTCTTGTCTTCCCCCTGTTATTCTCATCTGTTATCTCTGTAATAGTAACAGTACCCGCTGTTTTGTATCCGTTACATATTAGCTGTCCGTTAACACCAACTGTAAAACTCAGCACCTCGTTATTGATGTTACTGGCATATCTGTACTTAACAGTTCTGTCTGTAGCAGACAACGTTGGTTGCCAGACCTCACCCGGAGCACCCTGTTTAGTTACTCTGTTAAGCGGCGAACCATCATACTCTGTTACAGAAAAAGGATAATCTGTTACCTCCTGAACCTTTGTATCTGAACTATAAAACTTAGCCTGATCTCCTATAGGATCAGCAATATTTGCTCCTGTTCCTGTTTCTGACACATAAGGCAGATACTGTTTTGCATTTCGTCCCATACCATCATACTCTACAGGTAAAATAATATCTGTACCTTTTGTTGATGCTGCAACATTTATCTGTTGTTCTGTACGTCCTAAACCATCTGTATATATCACACTTACCGTTGTTCTGCCAAGATCTATATTGTGTTTATCAATATGTTGTACTGCTGTTTTGGGATTAACTACTGCTACAAAGTTTTTGTCAAGTGAGAATGCAGGATTAACAAATTCTATGGTTTTCTCTACATGTTCACCAAGAGTCAATATAGAGTTTATATCACTATTTACCTCCCACTCATCTATATTATAGTCTCTATGACCTGTATAACCCTGCGTAACATCATTTTTACGGATAAGTAATATATCTTTTGCAAAATTACGTGGATTTGCAGATCCTAATCTATCGGTCTCAATTCCACGATAAAGAATACGTATCTGATCATTACCATTAAAACTAAAAACAGTATTGCTTGTTGTAATAAACATTCTGTTATTACCTACAGCTTTGTTGTTACGTATAACTACAGTTCCTCCAATATTCAATATTTCATCTTTACCAGGAGTATAGGCATATTTAAAATCATTATCGCCATCCTGATCGCGCTGTATTACAATATCTTTTATGCTACAGTTAGCTATACCAATATTTGTTATCTCAACACTCTTATTATATCCATTACCCTCCTGATACTCGGAGATTATAAGCTTGGGTAATACAGTAATATTATGAACTCCAAGCTGTCCGAAGTAATCCTTTGGTAACCTAAGCCATCTGCCTTTTATATCCTGATTCAATCCTCTGCTTCTCACAAGCGTAACATCTTTACCAAAGTTATCACCTCCTCTAGATCCTATACTGTCTATTGCCACTCCATTATGGTAAAGTTTAACCATATCGTTGCCATTAAAATCCAGACAACCCGAGTTATCATACATATCAGCTTTGTTAATTAGCGTAGCTGTTGCTTCGTCATTAACAATTACACAGGTACTATTTGGTGCTATTGTTCCTGTTAATAGCATGCCATTACCAAACACACCATTGCCATTTATATCCTTTTTAATAATATATTCTGACAGATCAATTGGTGTTGATCCGGCATTATATAACTCTAATGCTTTATTATAGCCTGATCCCTCTATATATTCAGAGAAAAAAAGCTGAGACTGTTGCGCATGAATATTATGTGTTAATGCAGTGCAGCATAACATAATAAGCAACATATATATTGTTTTAATCTTTTTATGCATCTGTTTATTATTGTTTTATCTGTATAAAATTTATAATAATCCCTATATTACATTAATTGCTAACCGGGTTCTCAAAACCACCTCCGGGCGGAATTACTATTGGCTCTATAGCCTTCTGACTCACATTTACAACAAACTTTTGTGTACCAATATTAATTGTAAACTCACCGTATCTCATATCTTCCTCTCTGTTTGGTGTACAACTAACATTTAATACTGTATTACCAGTACCGTTGATTGCTGAAACAATTATCCAATCGCTTTTATTGGTAATATTCCAACTACCATTTGCATATATATTTACAGATATAGCAACCGACCCGGATTCATTTACAGTTATGTTACTTTTATCAACATGGTTTATCTTTCCTGTAAACGTATATGTTCTTACCTCTGATACAGATACCTGCTCCGATTCAGTGAACAGAATATTATCTTTTGTTATTCTGAAATAATATGGTCTGTCAATATGATTATATATTACAGGATATGCTTTTGTTAGATTAAACTTTCCGTTAGCATCGGTATAAACGGTCTCTTTAACCCTGTATTCAACTCCTCCTCCAAAGGCATCATATTTCTGATATATCTCTATCTTAACGCCATTCAGTGGATTACCGAACTGATCAGCAACCAAGCCAGACACCGGAATGATCTCATATATTGCCGTAATATTTATATTTTCAGATACACTAGCCTCTCTGAACATACGATCTGTTCCAGCACTATTTCCGTTTACAATAAGCTCTTTAAATTTAAATCCGGATGAGTATTCAGAAAATTCTGTCTCAAAAGACTCTCCATGCTCTACTTCAGAGCAATGTATTACACTCTGCAATATATTATTATTAATACATACATTATATCTCTTCTTTGTAAACAGTACCTTAATATGTGTTGTGTTGCGGATATTAGTTACAGTATACGAAGTAAGCTTTGATATATCATCTACTTCGTTTTTAATATGCCTTTTATTTGCCTGACCAGAATCAACTATTATATCAGATACTTCATATCCTAAAAATGCAGAGATATTAAAAGAGAACTCTCCTCCTTGCTCAATATTCATACTACTCTCTGGCGACACCCTGCCACTACCTTTAACAGATGTTGATACATAGTACCCGGTTTGTGACACCTCATCATATTTATTACCCGCATAGTGATAACTATAGTCTGCTAATATATTATTGTTATGATCAATAACACGCTTTAAGCCTCCAATATAGTTATAGGTGTAGTAGGTGGTTTTACCATTTATATCAGTAATAGATGTTACGCCAATCTCTGGTTTGTATGTATACGATGTAATTGCTACATCAGAAAGATCATTGCGTAGTATATTAACAAAATCTATTACTGTTTTCTCATTATCAATAATTGAATCCTCAATCCAGCTAAGGCTTTTACCTCTTTTATTTATCTCAGAAACCAGACTACTATATGTAATCCCTTCTGCTCTTATTATTGGATATATGTTGTTGTATCCCCATACAGTTGCAACCGGTGCTTCATCAACCTTATGATACTGCAAAATATTCCCGTTGTCATCATATTTATCAATATATATCTTTGCCTTAAGGCTTTCATCTATTCTGAATAAACTACCTGAATTTACCAACCACTCTGATATATTGTAACTCTCTGCCTCATTCAATATATCCGACTCATATTTCCAACTAGTTTTAAGTCGTAATTTATCATTTGTACCTATTCCATACTCTTTAAACTCCGCATCTGTAACATATAATTCTCCATTAATCTCTCTCTCCACTATTGTCTCAAATGGTATATTTTTAATATTATCCTTAAAGACCTTAACAAATATTGGGTTATCTGAATAATCAAAATTATTAACTATTATATCTTTAAGATTTGTCTCATCTCCGGTATTCAAATTATCATCAAAGAAATCTGTTTTCATACCTCCTATAGGAAAAATATATTTTGTAATATTCCGTTCCTCTCCATTTCTCTTTTTTATTATTGTTGTAGGTTTTTTGTTATTAGAGATATCATACTTTAAAATAACAGAATCTGTGGTAAAGGGTGTTGAAGCACCATTAAAATAATTTGTTACAGATGTTTTACTTAACAAGTATGAGTAGTTGTAACGATAATATGCTGACAGACACAATAACTCATTATCTCCATTTCCACAAAATTTAACGCCATTAATACTTATAGCTCTGGCCGGGTCAGTTTTATTTCCTACTTTTATATATTCATTATCTGTACGGCTAACAATAATACCATTCTTATCATATTTTATCTCAGATAACAACTTTCCTCTTTCCTGTTTTCTTGAGCTAAAAGGCGTTACAGGCGTAAAACCAATATTATGTGTTCTTATAGCTTTGTTATCTCTGTTTGTTCTGTTGTCTGTAAATTTATATAATGTATATGAACCGTCATGCAATCTCTCTGCTACCTCTGAATACATCAAATAATCGCCACTACTTGTTGAAGACATTGGAATTATCGGATTATTGTTCTCTACAATATAAGACTTACTACCTGCAGAGAATTCATAGTTATACTTTGGTTTAACATTAAGTATACCACTGGACTCTTTACAATTATTCTCAGGACTATAATCTTTTATATAGAAATATTCCTTACTGCTTATATTATCCTTACCATCATTGTTTATTATCTTCTTTATTCTTAAACCTCCTGCTAGTTTATCCTCTGACTCATCATATACTCTACTTCTGTCATCACTTACAAAACTACGGTATCTGTTCTGCTCATATTTGAATTCAGTACTACCTCCTGTTGGATATATAATCTTTTTAAGAATACCATATCTTGACTGTGTTGAATCAACAGCTCTTTCACTTAAAAAATCACTATCTTCAGGTTTAAAATACGAACTGTTATTAAATCCCCAGTGATCTGCATGTGACTCTAAATAATGAAATAGATCACCTCTAAAATCATATTCAAATGTATATCTCTTACCTCTGTTCACCTTTTCGTTACCAGAATTAGATCCATATTCAGTTAATGTATTAAGAAAATATCTCTCCTGACTACCTTTGGTGGTATAATAAAGATTATACTTCTTTATCTGCTTATCTTTATGTTTTATAGTAAAATCCCTCAGATATAACCATCCAAATAACTTATATCCATTACCTAAATTCGCAATCACGTTACTACATGAGGATACCTCCGATTCTCTTAAAAGGGTAAAAAGTTCTAAATAATTAACAGCGACCATGTCTTTAAAGAAATTACAAGCGAACAGATAATCTTCCTCTCTATAATGGAGACTGTTATCTCTAAAGGTATTAAAATCAATAGTTATATCTCGGTTTTTTATATTAACACTATTCAGATATACCGGTGATATAGAATTACCTGTAACATAATATTTTCTGCCACTATCTCCTTTACATTTATAAAAAGTCATTCCACTAGAATTGTCAGCTGATGACTTACTTTCTTGCACAACATTATAAAGTTGTGCTGTATACGGACCTCTTTTGTATTCAAAATCAATTATCTCTCCACTACTATACACTTCAATTCTCTTAAGAAACCACGATGTTGCTCTAAACTCTACTCCACGTAATCCTAAAATTTCAGGGAACATAAATTCAGTATATTCAACTGCATTTTTTCCACCGAATATATACCTGTTTCCATAACCATCTGTAATAATAAAATTTTCAAAGTGTGGTATGATACGGTTTTCATGTTTCAGACCATAAGATGTACCAGCAATAAATGGCTTTACAAAAACACCATTAAATTCTACCTTTAAATTCTGATCTGACCTAATCTGCCAGTTTCTGTTGTGGTCCAGATAAAATTCTCCACTAAATCCTAAAAAGTTGAATGAAAACAGATCTGGTTCTCTGTCTTTATTTGCAGCACTTCCATCAAAATCATCAAGGTTCTCACTCCAGTCAGAGTTCTTATTCTTACCCGAATAGTAATATCCAATCTTTCCTGCACCATAATCTGCCAACTCATCCTCAATGCTCCTTATCTCTCTTGTAATTACACCACCACAGTTCAGGCTCCAGCTATCTCCAACCCAACCAGCATGCGTACTTGGTCTTACTCCTGCACTATAATACGATAATGATACATCAAAATTAAAATTCTTATCCTTTATAGAATATAAAGGAATTGATATATTAGGTATTCCTGTATTAAGCGATACAGGTACCTCTCCATACACCCCTAAACTCATTGCATTAGGACTAGGAACTGTTTTAAATATACTTTCAAAATCCTGTCCTGTCAGACACAAAGGAATTGCAATGTATAAAAGAAACAGTAGTTTAATTTTATTCATAACATTCTAAGATTAATTTAAGCAGCAAATAAACTCATAACAACAGTCACTTCCTATTGTCAATGTTGTCAATTTTTATTTCCGGCTTTTCAGTTTCTGTTCCCGGAGTTATTAACATTTTTACCTCAAAAGAACTATCTTACTGTACTTCTAGTTATTGGGAAATATATTTTAACATTTTTGTTGATAACTTGTAATGTTTATCAACACTGGTCATACCCGAAAGGGTGTACTTTCTTTCACTCCGGTTTTGAAGCGTGACAAGGTAAAATGAAGTGTTTTTACAAAGTGTTTTGGTTGCTATTGGTCTGTTATCTGCATTTTTATGCATTGTGTTATTTGGTAATATTTGAGGTTACAGTGGTGGTGTTTTTCCTGTGGCGATGTTGCAGGCTTCAGGGGTTTCTGCTGGATTCTGTGGCGACGTTGCAGGATTCTGTGGATCCTGTGGCTTCTGTGGCGACGTTGCACGCAACGTCGCAACGACTATTACTATAATGGGCAATAGACCTAAAAACTGGTTGTTGGGGCTTACTCTGGTGAATGAAACGGCTAAAAAATATATTTTGAGACTTGATTGAGATTGCGGAAGGGGTCGGGAGATATCTCTGGTGACTTTATATGTTGAGCAGAAAGGTTTTTGAGTTATCTGTGATGTTTTAAATTTTAGAGCAAAGCTGATAGTTATAGTAAAAGATTATTCATTTAAACAGCAAAAGCCATAATGGTGCATCTGGTAGTCTCTTTGTTGCTCTGGTTCTTTTTCACGGACTGTTTTTTAGGGTTTCCATTCCTCCGGGCAGATCCGAAAAAGTTGTTCGGAACATCCCGCCAGTTAGTAGTTAAACTCACGGAACAGTCTCTAAGGCATCAGATAAAAGACCAGACACCCTCTTTTTATCCGGTAAGGCTTTTGTTAGTTGTCTAAGGGCTCTCATATTAAAAAACAGCTGAATTGATCATAAACCGAACAAGCAACAACAAATAGTTCTCTATTTAATTT
>DKJY01000182.1 GCA_002454955.1 Bacteroidales bacterium UBA6680 | reverse complement strand
ATAATCATCCTCGTGTGTGTGAAAACTCTTTCTCATGCTTCGTTTCATCTGTCTATAATTGTTTTTCATTTGCCAGACGGAACTAGCATTTATAATCATCCTTATGTGTGGATAACCATTCTAATGCTTCGTTTCATCATAAATACAAATATGTAATATCTGCAATATAGTTACAATTTATTATTATAAACAGGCTCCATATGCATGTTTTGGCAAATGTATATGCACTACTCCTGTCTCAGGAGTCTCTCTCCTTATAATATATCTGGTGTCATCTTCTCCAACCAGAATACCATTAACAGGTAGTGTTGCTGTCATAAGATAATCGTTAGGTAATAACGATACTGTTTTGCCAATATTTACTGATTCTTTCATACTTACAGGAATATCTCGTGGCTCTGTTAATGCTGCTATTTTAAGCGATTGATTAGCTGTAATATCGGAGCCATTAGATTTTCTGAATTGCCCCATTCTATTATACCACCTCTTAAGTTCCAAATGATTATCACCTATTGGGGTTTTACCGATCCTGTAATACCACCATATCATGTGGTAAGCTGAGAAATCGCCTAAGGTAGGGTTGGAGTCAGAAAAAATAAACATTTTATTGCTTAACATACTATTCAGATGCTCTATATACCTGTCTCGCTCATCAACTGCTGTACGGAATTTCATTTTATCCAAATTGGCACCTTTCATAGCCTTTAACCTACCTCTAATAAATATGCGAAACTCTTTAAAAGGCATGTTCTTGTAATATGCCAATATAATATCCATTTTTCTTAATGAGTTCAGAAAGAATTTATACCTATGTGTTCCTTCATTATAGATAAACTCCTTTACTACTGTTGACGATCCGGATGTGCTGAGTTCTGGTCTTTTGGTAATTCTTGCCAGCTCTTCGGTTATTATATATGAGTCGCAAAATATATCAGAACCTATCTGCATTATAGGTATTCGTCTGCTATATCCACCTGCTAGCTTTTGCTGTATTGGCCTCTCAACACTATTTGATGGTGCTATAACAGATAACCACTCTGTATCTGTATACCCAAGCATTAACCTTATCTTCTCAGCATATGGCGATCCGGCAGTATGGTGCAGAATAATCTTACCTTCATAATTGGTAGGCAATAACGAATTATTTACAACAGTATTGCTCTTGATCTTTGCTTGTGGATTGGTTGCAAACAGAGTTAACACTGCGATAGATGATAATAGAATAATAATATATATAACTCTCTTAATAGCCATTTTTAATATCTGTTGGTTCGCTGCAAAGTAAATTATATTCCATGGAGGATAATTTACCAAATGGTAAAAAAAGAGATAAAAAAAAGACTGCCCGAAAGCAGTCTTACAATTATCTTATTTTAGGATTATCTGAAACCTATGTTCTCTTCAACTCCCATCTCTGATCCAAGATTCTCCGGAAGGGTAGTGTTTTTATTCACATCTCTCTTCTCCGGATCCTCCTTTTTTAGATCTTTCTTCTTTTTACTCTTCTTATCTGTCGTTGTGTAATCTGTTTTTCTGAACAGATCAAACTTGCTTAGCGGACGGGCAAAAAGATACCATACAAAATTACGCTGCTGTGTCTGTTCAAGAGTAGCATCCTGTATCGGTGTCTCCTGACCTTTTGGTTTAGTATCGTATTTTATCCTATACACATCACCATCCTTAAACGTAATCCATATCTTATCAGAAAATGTATTGTTTACACTAACAAACTCACCATCATCCTTATTAAAGAACAGGGTTTGACTATTAGCATCAACAATGACCTTATCAACCTCGTTATTTTTAACAAATGCAGTTATATTTTTTCCTCCTATCTGATTGTAATACTGAAGACTATCATGATTAACCATTATTGCAGAGTTAACAAATACAATCTTGCTAACAGCATTATTTTCAGTAAATATCTCTACATAATCGGCACTCATCTGGTTTTTATCTGACCACATAACCGGTTTATCATGCATCTCAATTATCGAATCAAGGGTAGAGTAAAAGAGAGAGTCACATACTCCTTGCAAATCCTTTTTCCAGAACCTTACGCCATGATACAGCTTAACCTCTCTGTACACAGTATCCTGCTCCTGTTTTGCCATAGTATTACTATCATACACATTAACCTTTAAGGTAGTAGTGTCGGCATTACCATACAGATCAAGAGTATCTATCTGTTGCAGTTGTTCATCAGACGACAATGTATCTATTGCTGTTGCGTTATTTGCAAATGGCTCAGGTATAGTATCCTTAATAATCTCTTTTGGTAATGTATGAGCATATAGCGTATCGGCATGCAGAAAAAGAGAGTCGTTTTTGCCAGTCTCTTTTATAAACATAGCACGTTTTGTTACAAGGTATTTATCCGGATTACTCTGATATTTAGCAGAGTGCCCTCTAATCACACTCTGGTTTACAGAGTCTATTATGGTAATATTATTTCGGGCATAACCCTTCATCTTCTGTTTGTCAAAATATATGGTATCAGCCTTAAGTGTATTATCCTTATTCTTTACCAGAGCATTCTTTATCAACTCAGATGTATCAAAATTGGTATTATACCAACCATTCTCGCAATAGCTGTACTCCTCCTTGCTATATATATGTGTAGGTCCATTAAAATATGAGGTAGCAGTTTTTGTATTATACTTAAGACTATCAGTATACATTGTATAGTCATCATTATACAGAATAACACTATCCTTATAAAAGAACTCCTTCTGATTGGCATAATAGTAACCAATAACACTTTTAAGAACATTCTCATTATTTACAATAACACCCTTGTTAAAGTACTCAGCAACACTTGTTTCTGTATTGAAATCAAGAAACTCTGTTGTCAACACAGTCTCTTTATCAACCAACTTAACCTTACCTCTTACATTACCAATAGATGTATTTCCATTGTAACGTAATGAATCACCATACAGGTGAAGTGTATCACCTTGATTCATATGAACATTACCGTATGCCTTAAAACTATTAGTTTTATTGTTTACATGGGCACTATCACAATACATCAGTACCTCTTTATGTTTCAGTATTACATTATCTATAAGACGACCTGATACCGGATACATATTCTCGGCATTAATTATCTCAATCTTTCTCTTTTTCTGAGCAGCAACATTACCACACATAAAAAGAACGAGCACAAAACTCGTAATATAAGTTATGTGCCCGATAAATATCGATATAATATTTTTACGCATCTATCTGCTTTTTATTTAAACCAGCCCTCGTGTTCAAATTCACACTTACCATATTCCGGATCAATCTTGATAAATGTAGTAGTAATCTTATCAGCAATCCACTCTTTAAGAATATCGTCTTGCTTCTCTTTTCTGGCCATATTGATAAACACATCGTAATCTTCGTCAATATTTGCCGTATGAGTTTTAATCTTCGATTTTATAGATAGAATCTTATATACATCCTTACCATGTTGATCTTTTGACAGGAACGGATCAGATACTTCACCCTCTTTTAATCGACCAATAATAAAAGCCTCAGAAGCTGGTAACTGATCTTTCTCAAAACGTGTACTATTTGTATACGGATTTACAAGCAGACCACCCATAAGGTATGTCTTCTTATCATCAGAGAATCTGTATGCTGCATGTTTAAACGATATTGAATCCATTCTTATTGCCGATGCAATACTATCTAACTTAATCTTGGTTTTCTGAATAGCTTCAGGTTTAACCTTTGGCTTCATAAGTATATGACGAGTATTAAGTCTATCGTCTTTTTTATCAATAACTTGTATTATATGATAGCCAAACTCAGTCTCAACAATGTTTGATACCTGTCCCGGACGTAACGACCAGGCTGCATCAGAGAATGGTTTTACAAACTCATTTTTAGATCTGAAACCAAGCTCACCACCTCTGGTTGCCGATCCCTGATCCTCAGAATAAAGTACAGCTAGTGTCTCAAATCTCTCTCCGTCAACAATTCTTTTTCTTAAGTCAAGAAGCTTCTGTTTAACATCGTAGATAGCCTTTTTAGTTCTTTCCGGGTGCAGAGTAATCTGTTGTATCTCATACTGCTCCGGAATAATAGGTAACGAGTCTTTATCTATCTTGCTGTAGTATCTTGTTATATCAATAGGCGATATATCTATATTCTCAACCAATCCCATCTGTACTCTCTGAGCCAACATCTGCTTTTTAATAGCATCTCTAAGATCCTTCTTGATATCATACATTGTTTTGTTGAAATATCTCTCAACAGCCTCTTTTGAACCAATATTACTGATAAAATAATTCAAACGCTGATCAAGTTGTTGATTAACCTGCGATTGTGTTACCTCAATAGAGTCTATCTTAGCCTGATTAATCAGTAGCTTCTGTACAAGCATCTCTTCAAGTACCTTACAGTGTATATCTTTAGCCGCAAACATCCCTTGTGCGCGGTACTGCATAACCTGCCCTTCAAGCTCCGACAGTAATATTACATCGCTACCAACAGTTGCAATATTTTTGTCAATCACAACTTTCTGTGCTGAACTGTTTACCCAGCATGCCAAGGTTAATATTGCAGTAGCTAATAGTGTTTTCTTTGTGTATCTCATGAACGATTATTTTTTCGGTTCGAATATGCTAAATTTATGATGCTTTACCGCATCTTTATATAAATTATTTTCCAAATTTTTAAGAAGCGTAAACTTCCTCTTCTCTAGAATAATATTTGATATCTCTCTGTAAACATGATTTAGCGGGGCTATCTTACCCTTTGCTCTGTACTCCTTAACTGTAAGAATATAGTAGAACTCCTCATCGCTGGTCTCATAAAATTTATTACGCGACAGGAATCCTTTAACATCTGATATTGGCTCAGGAATATTGTTATTTATCACTCTGAACGATACCCAGTCCTCATTAAAGTAGTCATACTTTGTTGCAAACTGCGAACACAGTCCGTCAAGCTCCTTTATATCATCCGGATTATTCGATTTGTATATGCGCTTTATACGATCCCAGTATTGCGAATCCTTAGGAATCTTTATATATGTTCCTTTTACAATACAATCAGCAAGAGTAAAGCTTTGAGGATTACCATTATAATACTCCTGAATCTGACTCTCGGTAATCACTGTATCAAGTTTCTGCTTAATGAACTTCTGTTTGTATTTGTATATAAGTAATGAGGCACGCATCTCCTCAAGCTCTCTCTCAATATCCATCTCCTCATCAACAAGGTTACTCTCTGCTTTGTTAAGCAGCAGCTGAGTCTTAATCCACTTGTTGATATAGTTGTTTGTTATCAGCTGACTATCCAGTTTCGAAGTCCCCTCAGGTGTAAGCGACATTAGCTCCTGCCTATACAGATATTTATCATCTACCTTAGCTATTATATCGTCTTTGCTTCTGTTCTTACATGATACTAGTGACAGTATGGCTATACATACAATTAGTATAGTGTTAATCTTCAT
The DNA here is from genome assembly GCA_002454955.1 of Bacteroidales bacterium UBA6680. Lineage (GTDB taxonomy): Bacteria > Bacteroidota > Bacteroidia > Bacteroidales > UBA6680 > UBA6680. The sequence continues at coordinate 42,195 of DKJY01000182.1, read as the reverse complement.
ATATCTCAATTTCCTTTCATCTGTTTAAATAACTGTTTCTCTTTGCCAGATGTAACTCGCATAATAATCATTCTTATGCTTCGTTTCATTTGTCATATGAAACATGCAACACTAATTATTCTATTAAATAAAGATAATCTGGTGCCTATTTCATTGAACCTGTTTTCTGTTCTGTATGTGATACTATAATTTATATTGCCTCACTCTCCTGTTATAAAATTATTAAGTGTCTACCTCTGTTTATTACATTATATAGCTTATGCTAATTACAAAAATATATTTTCTAATAAGAACAGCCAGAGAGAAATCAATTTTTAACTCTTTTTTAGATTTCTCTCTGGCAATTTACCTGTATATAACCATATTTTCTACTTAATGTGCATTTTTTTTAACTGTTCAAGCACATCTCTGTTCACTTTTGGCAGATATCTTATCTTCAGCTCACTTATCCATGCCTGCTCAAGATCCTTTTGCAGATCGTTAATCATTGGTCCTTTTGCCTCTACAATAGTTTTTGGGTAACTGCTTAATATCTCATGAATAATTACCACTCTCTTTGTCTTTCCGGTCTCAACAATTCTCGATATTCCGGTTTTCCAATCAATCTCCTTAAGAGCCGTGGTTGAAGATTTAGGTTTTATATAACTGTGTAGCTTTATTTTACTGCTATTGCGTTTGTTGTATCGTTTTACATATTTCTCCTTTTTAGATCGCTTCTTTATGCACTTTGCAGCAATATTATTAAGCTCATCGTTACTTATATCCTCTGCTTCAAGTATATCAACATCAGCAACCTCAGACCATACGTATCTGTCTTTATTACGTTCAAAAAAGTTGCTTATAAGAGTAGAATCATTTGATGCCTTAGACCACACCCTCTTATCCATTATGTTAAACATCAGAATACCTTCGTAGTACTCCTTCAGTAGCAGTTTCATGTCTCTGCTACTATTCTCAATGTCTGTTTTTATCATCTCTTTTGCTAGATATTTCTTAAAGTCTATATACTTCTTCTTAACAAAAAAGACATTATCAGTATCGGTTGTAGGACGCTCTTTACTCTTAATAATATAATCTATAAAGTTCTTTAATGTGTACAATTTACTATTTAGTTCAAGTATCTGCGTATCATATACTTTGTTATCAGACATATTCGGGTTAGCAATGAGCGAATCAATTATTGGAGCAAGGTTATTTACAGCTTCAATATTTTCAGACACTGTATTAAGCTTTATAAACTTGCGAATCTCTTTATTACGTGCAAACTCTCCACCTATGGTCTTTGATAACTTCTCTGAGATACTGTTGCGCTCTTGCTCAAATGTTCCAGGAACATCTCTCTCGGTAAGTTTTACTATATGCCAACCATAACGTGTTCTGAAAGGCTCAGAGAATGTTCCCTCTTTTAAGCTGGTAACAGTATTCTCAAACTCAGTTACCATTCTGCCACTACCAAACCATGGTAACTCACCACCCGATTTAGACGACCCTCTATCCTCAGAATGTCTCTTTGCCAATGTCGCAAAATCAGCTCCTGCTTTTAGCTCTTCATATATAGAGTATATCTTCTTTTTAACACTCTCTGCATTTTGAGCCGACATACCTTTGTTCGTAAGCAGCAGTATGTGCGAGGCCTTTATTCTTCCTATTGTTGGTCTTATATCATTTACCTTAATAATATGATAACCAAATCGTGTTCTTATAGGCATAGATACATCTCCTTTTGCCGTTTCAAATGCAGCCTTCTCAAATGGAAAAACCATTCTGAATGCACCAAAATAACCAAGGTTACCCTCATTCATCTTAGCCGACGGATCATTACTATACCCTTTTGCCATTGTGCCGAAATCATTGCCACCAACAATACTATCTCTAATCATCATAATCTTCTCATAAGCCCGTAACGTATCCATTGCAGGAGCATCTGCCGATACCGATATAAGAATGTGACTGGCATTAACCTCACTTTTATATCTATTGTATGCATTTATCAGCTCGTTGTTAAAAAAGGCCGAATCTATAATAGCATTTGTAAGTACCTGATTCTTGTAATGATTATATTCAGTTATAAAAGATCTCTGAAGGTCAAGCCTGTTTGCTTTGGCATCTGCAACCTTCTGTTTAAATGTAATATATAACTCAAGATACTCATCAATAGTCTGTCTCTTCTCTAATGTATTCTTAATATTCTTATTATACATCCTTATAAACTCATCGGTAAATACGGTATCCTTACCAATAGAGAAAAGGGCTTTGGGTTTGTTTTCATTGGCAATTGCCGTGGCAGATATTAGCAAAGCCATTATTAGTTGTGTGATCTTCATATAAGCGTTGTTTAATTGTTTTAGTGATAGTTTATTATAAATACATCTCTGTTAACGTTACTCTGATTTTGTCTATAATCCAGAACAAAATAATTAAAAAATATAGATTTAGAAACTGTTTAATTTTGTTTTTATTATTTTATGTCAATCAAAAATATAAGCAGATTGATTTAAACATATACTAACGGTGGCTTTTTTAAAACTAAATTTGGTTTTTTTTCATTAAAATAGTTGAATATTGTTGTTGTATAGCTTGCTGAATAACTATAGTTTATATTGAAAGGAATGTGTATTTTTACCCCTGTGTCAGATACCAAATTATTGCTCAGGATATATCTGTTTACAAAGCTAAATTATAATCATTTTTAAGATATATGTACAATATAAATCTATTACTACTATTTTTGGGGTATAATTTTATTTGATGACCGAATTTCATAAGATACTTAAAGAGAACTGGGGCTACGATGAGTTCAGACCCCTGCAACTTGACATTGTAAAGAGTGCTTACAGTGGTAAAGATACTCTTGCACTGCTACCAACAGGAGGTGGTAAGTCGATAACATTTCAGATTCCGGCAATGGCAAAAGAGGGTATCTGCATTGTTGTTACACCTCTTATTGCTCTTATGAAAGATCAGGTTGAGAATCTACAGAAACGTAAGATTAAAACTGCTGCAATACACTCAGGTATGTCAATGGCAGAGATATCGCTTACGCTTGATAACTGTATTTATGGCGACTATAAGTTTCTGTATGTATCGCCTGAGCGTCTTGAGACTAAACTGTTCAGAGAGCGACTGGTAAAGATGCCCGTAAATCTTGTGGCAATAGACGAGGCTCACTGTATATCGCAATGGGGATTCGATTTCAGACCATCGTATCTTAAGATTGCAGATATACGCGAACTGATACCCGATATACCATTTCTGGCGCTTACTGCCTCGGCAAAACCAAAGGTACAGCAAGATATTATAGAATTTCTGAAGCTTGATAACCCTACGGTAATAAAGAAGAGTTTCTTCAGAGATAACCTTGTATATGTGGTGCGCGAAACTAATGATAAGATTGGACAGTTGGTAAAGATATGCAACAGCGTAAAAGGTACCGGGATTGTTTATGTGAGTACACGCAAACGAACAAAAGAGGTAGCCCGGATGCTTGCACAGCAGCGTATACGTGCCGACTACTACCACGGAGGATTATCAAACAATCTGCGTGCCGATAAACAAGATAGATGGCAGCGTGGCAGCACACGTGTTATTGTTGCAACAAACGCATTTGGTATGGGTATAGATAAACCTGATGTGCGATTTGTTGTACACCTGAACCTGCCAGATTCACTTGAGGGATACTATCAGGAAGCTGGTCGTGGTGGTCGCGACGAACTTAAGAGTTATGCAGTACTACTGTTTAATAATACCGATCTTGCCAATATAAATAAGAAGAGCGAACAGATGTTCCCGGAGATAGATGTAATTAAACGGGTATATCAGTCGTTATGCAACTACCTTAATATACCATATGGTGGTGGAAAAGGGATGTCGTTTGATTTTAATATTAATGAGTTTGCCCGCAACTTTAAGTTTGATCTTATTACGGCATTCTACTCACTTAAATACCTGCAAACAGAAGGCTATCTTGTGATGTCAGAGGAGGTCGCAAATCCATCACGGGTGCACTTTGTGGTAGATCGCGATGCGTTGTATAAATATCAGGTTGCAAATACAAGGTTCGATGCATTTATAAAACTGCTGCTGCGATCATATACAGGTATGTTCTCAGTATATACTCGTATTAATGAAGATGATCTGGCAAAGCGCGCCGGGGTTACTGTAGAGGTTATATATAACTATCTTAACAACCTGGATAAGGCAGGAATTATACATTACATTCCGCGACGTACAGGACCGCAAATTGTACTCACATATGAGCGCCTTCGTCCGGAGTCGTTACTTATATCAAAGGTAGATTTTGATATACGCCGTAAGGCAGAGCAGGAGAGGGTTAACTCTGTTATAGAATATGCTACCAGAACAGATAAGTGCCGTAGCGAGATACTACTATCATATTTTGGCGAGACCGAGAGCAACGAGTGCAGAAGATGCGATGTATGCATTGATACATCAGACCTGAATCAGAAAGATATAGAAGAGCATGTTATAAATGAACTGAAAGAGCAGGTTTGTGAAGCCGACTACCTTGTACGCACCCTAAAGGTAACGCACAAGAAACTAGTACTGGTGCTTGACGATATGATAGATCGTGGACTTATAGTTAATAATAACGGTGAGTATAGCCTGAGTTAACCTGTTGTGAATGTTAGTGTAAACAACATTGCACTGTCATGTATAGTATTGGCGCAGTAGTGTAAATCATCTGTTTATTAATTAAAAACAGTACTATATTTGCTTGTTGGGTAGTATTATTGTATACCTTTGTATACTGAATAAAAATTAGGTATGGAGCATCAATTAGATTCTACATTATACTCAAAAGAGGTTATTGAGTTTGTTACAGTTGCAAATGAAACATGTTCTTTTTTAGAACAGTGCGATTCATTAGAGGTGTCCGATTTTATGGGTAAACTAATGAAGATACTACCGTTGTTGTATCTTAAGGCATCGCTTTTGCCAACTGTTGAACCAAATTTTGAAGACGGAAACGAGAAGTTTGTTAGTGAGGGCGACTGGTTTTTTATAAAAAACAAGGTGCAGAAACTTACCGGACGATTCGATCAGTATCCTGATATATTTGATCCTAATCAACCGGTTGAGTACGAAGAAAAGGTAAGCTCAATATCAGAGAATCTTTCTGATATATATCAGGATATTAAAGATTTTTTGATGCTTTATAGAATTAGTACAGATGAGATAATGAATGACGCTGTCTGGGAAGTAAAGATGAACTTTGACAGATATTGGGGACAACATCTTGTTAATGCATTAAGAGCAGTTCATTATCTGGTACATCATAATTCAGAATATGCCGATAACATGACCGATAATTTTGCTGACTTTAACGAGGAGGAGTCTATACAACGTAATATATCAGATAACTGGATTATCAGCAAACGTCAGCGCGATTATCAGGAAGATGAAGATGAAAAGGAGAATGATTTAGATCTTTACTAGGGGAGTAATGCAGATGACAAAAAAGGACATTAGTACTGAGGAGATTGAGAAATTACCACTCAGAGGTTTTGAAGGAAAGATTGTAGTTGTAGATTCAGATGAGTTGATGAATATTGCAGAGAGTGAATTAAAATCTGCGAATATTATTGGATTTGATACAGAGACAAAGCCGTCGTTTAAAAAAGGACAGATAAATAAGGTTGCTCTATTGCAGTTGGCAACAGAAGATACAGCATGGTTGTTCAGGCTTAACAAAACCGGCGTTCCGGAATATGTTTGCGATATTCTGTCTGACCCTGAGGTGCTAAAGATAGGTGTTGCCATACACGACGATTTAATTAAGATAAAACAACTGGCACGTATAGAACCTAAAGGGTTTGTAGAGCTACAGAGTTTTGTAGAGAAGTTTAATATTGAGTGCAAGAGCCTTAAGAAACTTGCGGCACTTATACTGAATATTAAAGTATCTAAAGCTCAACGACTATCAAACTGGGAATCGGAAGACCTGTCGGCGGCACAGCAAAAATATGCAGCAACAGATGCGTGGGCAGCTTATAAGATATACGACAGATTAATTTGCAATAACTAGATTTTTATAACATATCTGAATGATTACTATTACTCTTAAACGAGGTAAAGAGCAGTCAGTTAAGAGACTGCATCCGTGGATTTTTTCAGGAGCTATTAAAAAGATGTCAGAGAAGAACCCTCAAGAGGGTACACTGGTTGATGTGTATGACTCTGAAGGTGGATTCCTTGCAAAAGGACACTACCAGATAGGCTCTATTGCAGTAAGGATTCTCACGGTGACTAACCAGGAGATAACAACCGCTTTTTATACAGAGAGGCTGGAGCAGGCATATGCCCTGCGTAAGAGTCTTGGTCTGGATAATGGCGAACAGAATAATACATATCGTCTTATACATGGCGAGGGCGATTTTCTACCGGGACTGATAATTGATATGTATGCAGGAGTAGCTGTGGTGCAGTTGCACTCTGTAGGAATGTATCGCGATCTGGAGATGATTGTTGAGGCACTGCATAACCTGTTTGGCGACAGACTTGTTGCAATATATAACAAGAGCGAGAATACACTGCCATTTAAGGCAAATCTGAATGTAAAAGATGAGTACCTGTATGGTGAGCCAAAGGAGCAGTTTGCTGTTGAGTACGGCAATAGATTTAAGATAAACTGGGAGAAAGGGCAGAAGACAGGATTCTTTATAGATCAGCGCGAGAATCGTAAACTACTTGAGAGCTACTCTAAAGATAAGGATGTGCTTAACGTGTTTGGATATACCGGAGGATTCTCTGTATACGCAATGCGTGGCGGTGCAAAAACAGTGCAATCGGTAGATATATCAAAACGCGCAATAGACCTTACAAATATAAATATAGAGGAGAACTTTGGCGACTCTCCAAACCACAATGCAGTGTCAGTAGATGCATTTGACTACCTTAATAATATAGATCAGAAATTTGACCTTATTGTACTTGATCCTCCTGCATTTGCAAAACATATGAATGTGCTGAACAATGCACTACAGGCATATAAAAGGATAAACCAGAAGGCTATACAGCAGATTAAGCCGGGAGGTATTCTGTTTACATTCTCATGCTCGCAGGTAGTATCAAAAGAGAACTTCAGGCGTTCAGTATTTGTGGCAGCAGCCAACACTGGCCGCAAAGTACGAATACTACACCAGCTAAATCAACCAGCAGACCACCCGGTAAACATATACCATCCCGAAGGCGATTATCTTAAAGGATTGGTGCTGTATGTGGAGTAGGGTAGACGATAACTTGAAGTTGTTATACTATGTGGTATGATAACCTATACTTTTATGAGCAACAGGAAGGTCTTAAGGAGTTTCCTGTTGTTGATTTTTTTTCAAGAGATCTGACCCCGGAAGAGATTAAATTATACCCTGATATACGAACAATCCATCCTGAATTTATAGATAGTAATGGGTATAAAGTTCCATCAGAACTTACACTATGTACTGAGCTACGAGAGTTACTGGAGCATTCAAACGGAGGTTTAATAGTTAATGGCGACAGAGAGTTTGGCTACTTCTCGCTGCAAGATATCAGATACTACTACTTTGCATACGGCTTTCCGAAATGGGCACCACACCTTTTACCAATAGCATTTAATGGCGGAGGAGTATTCTACTGTTACGATTTCAGAAACCCATCAAGTATTAAAATAGCAGCAGCAGAATCAAATAATCTCGACTACGAAAACACTGTAATCTTAGGCAAAACACTAAAAGAGGTTTTGAGTAAAACAGTAAATATAGAAGATAATCTATACTGAATGTATAATGGTATAGTGTGTTTTGATAGATTATATATTTTTTGTTGTAATTAGTTGCGTTGTTATGTTTTCTTTAAAGTTACTTATTAAATTATACCAATTCTTTTACAGTATAATACGGCTTGAGTTGCATTCTCAGTCTTTGTTTTTCGTAAAATATTTCGTCGGTGATTATTTACAGTATTTATACTAATTTTCATTTTATCAGCAATATTATAACTATCATATCCACCTCTAATTAAAACAAGAACCTCTTTTTCTCGTTTCGTAAGAATTACACCAGAATTTTCCCCATCAATTTCATTAAAAAGGTGTAGTTTACCTGTTTTAATATTAATTAAACGTCTCTGAGGTTTTTCATTTGGTGAACGTTCAGAAATTGGATGCGATATAACAAGAGTAAGCCATGTTTTTCCGTTTTTGTCTTGCTCTAAAGGAATACTTTGATGCATATGCCTTACATAAAAACCATCACTATTTCTGGTTCTGAAGTCGTAAACCAATTTATAATTTCTCTTCTCATCAAATGGCATATCTGCAAAGAATCCAAACAACATATTATCAGTGTCTAAAACAAATGCTAAATCATCTGAATGAATCTGTTTATAGTGCATCTCAATAGTAATATTCTGGCCTTCATATTCGTTAAAACCAAATATCTCAGACTGTTCTTTGCTTTGTAATAGATACCTGTTTTTGTGTAGATCAAATACAGCATAAATAGAGTTCTCAACCTCTGCCAAACGTTCTATCATTTTAATCTTTGGCATTATACGTGTATAATCATCTTCATCTATATCACACTTATGATGTCTCTGATTATTAATTTGCAATGTATATAAATGGTTAAGTTTCTTGTTCATTTTATATAGTTATAATTCGCTATTTGGTTTTAGCATATAACACGATAATTTTACAAACAAAGTTAAGAAACTGAATTTATTATGAAAAAAATCAGACCCTTTGTAATGTCTAAAATATTCATCTATATATCATTATTTATAGGTGTAGTATCAATGCTGTTTATAGGACAAGAAAAACAGTACGGAATATTTGCATGGATTGCTCCAATATTTTTACTTCAATTTTCTAGAAGGGCAAAACCAATGCATCTTTTGTACCTATTCTTATTATTGATAATTGCTGGTTATATAACTCAGAAAACACACAACCTGTTTAACAACCCTGTATTTGGGATAATTAATGGAATTGCTTACGCATTTATACATATTATTATTTATTCAGTTGATCGTTTGTTATTTGTAAAAGGGAAAAAAATATTGAGTACCTTACTATTTCCTACGGTTTATGTGGTGGTTGAAGCCGTAACAACATCGCTATTGGGTACTTCGGGAGTATTAGCACAGTCACAGTTCTCTTTTTATCAGTTTGCACAATTGAGTACAATTACCGGGATGCATGGTATAACATTTATAATCTGTTGGTTTGCTTCAATAATATATTGGTTATTCGAGAATGAATTTAAACCTCCCTTTATACAAAAAGGTATATTTAGTTTTGTAGCTGTTTTTACTATTGTTCTGAGTTTTGGTTTTATTAGAGTTGTGGCACAATCAGAAACTAATAAAGAGGTTAAGGTTGCAACAGTAAGCGGATCTTTTAACCTGAATGAGTTGGTTCAAAAAGAAGAGGAGGCTGTTTTACAATTGGCAAATAAACCAGATATGAAAATTCCTGCCTCATTTTTCTCTGGTGATACAGATATATCTATTCAACTGAATAATACAGTAAAAGCAGCAGAGTCTGGTGCAAAAATTATTATCTGGAATGAAGCAGCACTATTCTTAAATCAAAATCAGCTTTGTACTCTGCTTACAGAAATAAAAAAGATATCAAAAACCTTTGGTACCTATATACTTATTGCATTTTTTGAGGAGAATAACACAGTTAGAGCTAAACCAATAAATAACAAAAGTATTCTGATAACCAAAGAAGGAACTATTGGATGGGAATATAAAAAGTTACATCCAACACCGGCAGAGATACCACTTGTTAACTCTGGTGATTCTGAAATACCAACTCTTAATACAGAGTACGGAATAGTAAGTAATGTAATATGTTACGATTATGATTTTCCCTCATTATCAGAACAGGCAAATGAGAAAAAAGTAGATATAATGCTTGTTCCTTCCTATGATTGGGAAGGGTTTGCATCTATGCATTCAAAGATGGCTCAGTTTGAGACGTTACAAAATGGTAGACTATTAATACGTTCAAATGGTAATGGAATAAATATGGTGACAGATAATAATGGTAGAGTAATTGCAGAGTTGAATACATTTACAAGTAAAGATAGAGTTCTGTATGCTAATCTTCCATTAAATTCATCTGCTACATTTTATGCAAAAACAGATAGAGTATTTGTTATTATCTCTTTTATCTATTTTGCTATGCTGGTTCTTTTCAGAATTACTCTTCGTAAGAGTAACTTATGCATATAATGTTACTTTGTCGATTATAATTAAACAAAACTCACCACTAAAGTGATAGGTAAACTGCCTTTAAAAGGGAAACTGTAATGAATACAATCAGTTTTCGGGATTGTATCTTGTATCGTGTAATCTGATTTTTATTTAAACCTATAAAACAGCTTATTTTATCTTGATAAGAACAGTCTGTTGACCAGATAATTGAACCTTTAAGCAAGGTGTGTTTTATAACATGTTTTTGCTGTAATGGTTGCTACTGCTAAGGATGTTTTTTGTTATAATTATATGCCCTTTTCGTGCACTGCTTTTTTCTTGACTTTTGATTATATCTGTCTTAAATTGTGTTAATTATAAATACTAAAACTATTTACAATGGAAAGTCAAAATTATTACAACCAATTAGAAGATAATCTTAAGGCAATACCTGCAGAAGATGTTAAACGTCCTTCGATACCTATTAAACTTTATACCAATGAATCTGAAAGCTTGAATTTTGAAGCAATAAACGATAGAGATGATTTTATAACTAAAGGTATAAATGTAGATTATCTTGATAGTCTAGATGCCAGAGTTGGTGCATTGCGTCATGCTCAGGCAAAATGGAAGGATGTATATAAAGAGTTTGGCGACAAAAAGAAATTGTGGCTTGAGAAGGCGGCTGAGGCAAGACGAATCCATAGATTAGTAATTCATAGCCTGAAATTTATAGCACATAATGATGCTTCATTGAAATCTAAGATAGATGCTATTGTTGAAGGATCAGGTGATGCCGATCTTATTCAGGACTTAGCAGATCTTGGTGTTCTGGCATCAAGCAATGAGGCAGCACTTGCAGTAATAGGTTATGATACAAAACTTACAGAAGAGTGTAGCGTTATGGCCGATGAGTTAGCTAACCTGCTGGCTGAGATAAACGGAAACGATAGAAGCGACGTAATGGAAATGAGAAACAGGGCTTATACATACCTTAAGGAGGCTGTTGACGAAATTAAGAGATACGGAAAATATGTGTTCTGGGAGGATAAAGATAGAAAGAGTATCTACTTTAGAGCATTTGGTGTTTAATAAAGGATATTTTCGGGTTTTACAATAGAATTAATACACAATTGACGAAACAGAGAGGGAACCGGTAAAATGGATTCCCTCTCTGTATTATTTGAGGTATTATCTTATAAATGTTGTTTTTATAATACCATGATCAGTTGTCTTCTTTGTATCATCCCCAACATGATCGTTCCATACATTCATCTCCTTAAACGACCATAACTTGTTTCTTGAGAAAGGATAAAATTGCTCACTAAACAGTATATGATCAAGCGTATCTTTTAAGCCATTATGCTCGTGAGTATATAGACTATCTTTAATTGATCTGAACTGCTGCATAATAGCACTTGAATATAGACCTTTATCGTTAGCGTTACCAATGTGACTGGAATCATACAGACGATAAGCAGACTGCCCGGTTAATATAGCCAGAGCATTGCTTGTTACGCTATCATTAAAATCTCCAAGAACAACAGCCGGAGTATCGGTTCCTCTTAATGTATTATTCAGTATAACTCTTAATGCTGTAGCCTCTGATAATCTTCTTATTGTAGATAGCGCATCGCCCAGAGCCATAGAGTGTGGTTTTATACTGCTATCGTTATACTCGTCCTTATCCAACCTTGTTGGTAGTTTAGATTTCAGATGTGTTGCAAATACCTCAATATTTGGTTCTGAAGGATAGTCCTGATGCTTTACAGATAGTTGCAGTAAAGAACGTGAGAACTTATTGATCACAATTTCAATATCATCATCTTCATTCTCAATAGTCGAGCTACTGTGATCAACTTCCCTCTTTATTAACCTGAATCCGTCAGGGAACTTCTTGTGAACGGTGATATTCTCAACAATAAGATGTTTCTTAACTGCTGCAGCAACAGCAATATCATACCACTCATCTTTAATGTAGAACAGTTCGTAACTGTATGCCAAACCGGCACTCTCAAAAACATGCTCAAGGCACTCCCTTGACCATAACTCCTGAAATGCTATAATATCAGCATCCAGTTTCTTTACCATACTGCCTGTCCATCTTACCTTATCATCATACTCCTGTTGAGTATACTGATTACCACGCCACTTCTTGTCAGGTAGCTGCAGATTGTACAAGTTAAAACTTGCAAAAGAGATAGTTTTTGCCATAATAATTGATTTTAAAGGTTATTATATTGAATTTAACTATCGCAGAGTGGCATACAGTTAATAAATAGCCAATTCCGGATAGCCTAATGAATATACCGGTTCAATTATGGTTATACTACGATTTAGTAATATACAGACCCATGACTATCAGTTTTAAAGTGTTTAAATTAAAGATATTAACTCCTGACATCACCAAATATATTAATAAATATGTAAACCTCAACAGTATGGGATATGTTTTTGGTTATTTATAACCAATGCTATTCTAGAGAGCCTGTTTTATTATGATTTGTGAGGTACGATTTATAGATAATCCGATATTGCCTAATAAAGATGTAATAAAGCTCACACCATCGGCGAGTATATAAAAATAGTACCGAAGGTACATTAACTAATAAGCGGTGAATGCAATTCATCGCTTATTGACGATATAAATAACCAACCCTGAAAGGGTGGTGCTATACCAGACGATAAAATAAAACCTTCGTCCCTTCAGGAGTTGGTATAAAATGCCTTTGAGCTACCGGATTACATACTCATAGATTATCATTATTTGTATCAAACTCGTTATACCAGATTCAAGAACGGTGTTTTTACTTATCTCCAATATACGGGTAATCTCTTTTATCTTTTTGTCTTGTTGATGTAATTTCAACAACTGTTTTATCCGGTTCATAGTTTTTTGTTTCTCGACCATCCTATTTTCCTTTTAAGGTCTTCTTTAGGTTTCAAGAAAACCAAAACTCAACAATATTCTAATCTAATCAGGGGGTCAATATATGCCGGAATATCCACTCTTGGAGCAGAACCCGCATGAGAGGTTGGTTCGTAGCTCAGAATCCTATATTAGAAGCGACAATAACGTTGCAACGTTTGAAGAAACGAGGATACATCCCTTTAATAGAGATGTATCAAAAAGTGTCAAAGCCAGCGTACGTACAGTGGTACTTCGACATAACTCAGCAGAGCTACGAGAGGCGCAACGTGGGTTTTCTACAACTCACGTCCATCTACTCGATTATGGGCTGATTGTTTTAATTCAAATCTTTAATATCCAGCCTGTTGTCTGCGTACTCAAATTCTGCAATAGTCAAGATAGTTCCCTTATTTTTAATCACTTTATCATAAATTCGACCATCACCAAATTTTGATAGAATTGATAATGTAAAATGGATTTCATCGCATTCGTTTCTATTGTAGAAATGAATCTTGATTTTGTGTTTACCTTGTGGAATACCATCCCATACAACATTTTCTTGGGGCGTACTTGTTAAAGGAGTCCCAGCATTTGCATCTGCATCAAGACTTGCTATAATACCTTCATTTTCTACTGTTTTATTGTTATATGATATTTCACCATTTGGCGTTTCAATGTGCAAATCTAAATCATCGGTTGTGTTCCAAGACAGATTTACTCTTAATATTCCTGATTCTCCTTTTAATTTTTGTTCCTTTAATTGTTGAAGTCTTTTTATGTCATTATGAATTTCTTCTGTTTCATTTTCTTGCAACAGTGCAGTTTTGTTTCTAATAATACTATCAATAAGTCTATTTCGTCTCTGTTCAGAAGATTCTTGTGTTTTTATAGATGTTGAACTTTCCATTTGTTCACCCAATTCTAATTGCTTTATGAAGTCAATAAGTCTTTGTAGTTCAATCCTAATATGATAAAGAATTACACCTTTACCAATTTTTAGAGTACCATAATTTATTGCTCTTCTTATTCGGCAATTCTTTAAAACTTTAGAATATGGATATAATGTTTTCGGGTCAAAAAATGGAGTTAAATCATTATCAAATGTTATAACAAACTTTGGTGTAAATTTTATTTTACCATTAGTTTGCTTTTTAATAACTTGAATTATCTCTTTATAAATGTATGATTGAACGTAACTTTCCGATTCGTTAGATTTATTATTAAATTCAATTTCTGTTCGTAATTTGTCAACGTCAAAAGGCTCATATTTATCAAGTCTACCTTTATTTGAAAAGAAACTTTCCAAAATAGGATATAGAAAATCTGAATTAACTTTTTTACGTATTTCTGGTTTTAGTGAAATAATAGGATTAGAAGCACTAAAAACACTTTCTGTAACATTGTGCTTAATCATTGAACCAATTTTTTAAATAAAAGTCTTGCAATACATTAAAGGGTATTTTGACTACCTTAATTTGACTTTCATTGAATTTATTATTATTAATTTCGATATACTTTTTTGTTAATTGTTCAAGATGTTTATCATCAAAATAGGGTATCCAAAATTCAGATTCTGTTTTCATATCCCAAACACTGTTCTGAACAGCCCATTCATAAATTAGTTGTTTTTTTATGTCGTCATTAATCTTATTTTCTCCGTCAATATCTATGGAATATTCATTATAATTATGAAAAGCTAATTCTGCCATATATTTATAATCAATAATCTGTAAGCATTTGTCATCTGTTTCTATGCTTGTTTCAAAATGACTTGCGTCTATTGCCTTTATTATCTCCGCTTTTGCAATTCTAAATGCCCCTTGTCTGATTCTTTCAGTATGTTCTGGATATTTGATATTATTTGAGTTGTAGTTTGAAACCAACTTCTTCCAAAAATCATAATAAAGGTTTTGATATTTATTATTTAATATTTTAACGGTGACCCATTTGCGGTTATCAAGTAATTTTACTTCGAATATCTCATCAAATGAAGTTGATGTTTCTTTTGCTTCAATTATTTTCTTTAATACCAAATCAGGTTTTAAGTTTCGTATTGTATGCTCCTTATTTAGAGAAATTTCAAAGGGGTTATTTACAAGTTTTTCAAAGTCTACCAATCTTCCTTTAATATCTGCAAAAAGAGCATTGTTTTTAAATGGTTCATTATTCATAAAATAAGTTTGACACATATCTTCCCAAATATCATAGAAGTTGCTAATGCCCCAATAAATTCCATTTTCTTCAGATTTTTCTGAATATAAAAATGATTCAACTGCATCAAAAAAATGCCAATAATCATCGTCTTTGTAGACTGTATTTATTTCAATCTCTTCCAGAACTTCTTTCATTATTGCAATATTTTGATTTAGAATTTCTTCACTACCAAAAAGAGTGGAATCTGATTGTAAATAAGTTTCTTTAAATATATCTGCTAACTCGTAAGCTTTGTCGGGTATAGTATCAAATTCTTGAAGCTCTTTTTTAATTTCTGTGAATATAAAACTGAATAGTTGTAGTAAAGGCGGGCTTGTTTGAATAATAATACTTTTTGATAAATTCATTTCATCAACATACACAACATCATTATCCAAATAAATTGCCTTGTGCATATATTTGTGAATCTGTGAGTAATCTATCTCATCAGTTCTTTTACGTTTCTTTTCTAAGGATGATATTTTCAATTCATCATATCCTTCAATAACTTGATTAAGTGCATTTATTTTTGAATAAAGAACAATCTCATCCTTATCTTGATTTTCTAAACCAAAACCACCCCTACTTTCGTAAAAACCATCACGATGCGTGTCTCTTTCTTTTCCTTCTTCTAATTCTCGATATTCTTTCTTTTTTATGTAAATGCTGAAAGTGCGATACATTTTAAAAAAGAAATTCTTTAGCTCTAAAAAATTGTTCTCGGGAAAGTCTTCAAATCCAAGAGGAAGCCAGAATTCGAGATTACCATTTTCTTTGTTACGTTCTATCCCAACAAAAGAATAATGCTGCTTGTCCCTTTCAATTCCCTTTTTTAAAATAATATCAGATAACATTATTCGATTTCCATTATTTTATCTACAAAATTCTTAGCTTGCAAAGCAAATTGGCCAAAAGTTACAAGATTATCATCGGTAAGCTCAAGTAATTTAACCAAAGGTTTCTTGTTATTTGTAAAAACGCTATCCCAAACAAAGAATAATAGTTTATTTTTAATATGTTTTTCGGTAACAGTTTCTTCATTTATAAAGAAGTAGCCAATTTGCTTATCTTCAATTTTTCTAATTTCCTTGTACTTGCTTCTAATGAAATTATTTAAATTGTCAACAAAATCAACCCATTTATATTCTTCATCTTGTATTTTAATAACCATTTTTTTGGCTACTTTATTCAGATCATCATCATCAACATTTATAAACTCCCAATCCCAACGTCTCTTAAATGCATTATCCATGAAGTAAATAGAATTGTCAGAGGTATTCATTGTTGCGAGTAACGATAAATTCGGTGGTATAAATATTCTATTGTACTCCAAATCAAGTTTTAAAACATCAACGTGCTTTTGCAGGGTTTTAAGATTTTTTACATAATTTGGCTCACCAGGAAATTTATATTCATATTGATTATCTGCTAATGCTTTAAATTCAACACCAATTAATTGCAATATTGTGTACAATTCTAACTGGGTAACGTTAATATAGTATGATGACCATCCTTTTTTGTCCCTATCTAAAAGTTGAAATATAGTTCCGAAAATTGAAGCAGAATTCCCCCTGTTTATTTCATCAATTACAAGTACCGTATTGTCAATCTCAGATAAATCATTCCAAAAATCTTCTAATTTGATATCTTCATTAGCTTCTTTGAAGGCTTTTAATATATTCTTATATGATTGGGCTAAAGCGATTAAAAAATGTCCTTCGTAAAAATTATATTCGACTTTACCTGCTTTTGTGTAGGGTACAAGTTTTCCAATGAAATCTCCATATGTATATTCTGGATGAAATACAGTCTTAATAATATTCGATTTTTCCGAAATTTTTAATTGTTCAGGAATAATCTTGTTGTCTATCCTAAAACTTTTGCCAATTCCCGGACTTCCGAAGATAATTTTTTGAATTGGTTTATTTTGCATTTTATATAGTTTTAATTTGTACTCAGTCTTTATCTCAATTTGCACCTAGCGGATCGAATATGCGTAGTGCGGGATTTCAAAGCTCCAACTTATCAAGCCGTTGCAGTTTACAGTAAAAGTGCTACAGTTTAAAATTCCCCACATCACCCCGCATTACGTATATTTTTTGTTGGTGGCTGCTTTTTATTGATTTTTTGCTACTACAATTTTTATTTCACTGCGCTTTTCTTTTATTTGTTTTGTCGAAAGTCCTTCAAACGCAATCTTATTCTTTGATATTTCTAACTCTTGTTCGTCTGCAATAGTTGTTAGTGTTTGAAACAACCAAGTCTTTAGCTCTAATGCCTCTGTAAATGCAAAAAACTGAACTGTTGTTACTCCATTTATTTGTAATGGCTTGTTGTCAATGGTCAGATAATAAGATGTTGTTGTCAAATCCTCTTTTTCAAATAATAATACATCATTCATTTCCTTGTATCCTTTAATATAACGTATTTTATCATCATATTCGGCAAAAGTTTTTTCTCCTCGAATAATATGTCTGACAGCAAAGTCATAGCTCAGTTTACCCTTAACTCCTCCATTTATTTTTGAGGCATCCGGAATATAGTATCTTATTAGATTTAATTTAACATCTTTAACATCTTTCTTATTTAGTTTTGAATCGAATAGATTTTTAAAAGTTGCAACTAGCATTTCGTCCTTTGGAAAATTTACTGTCAAGTCAATACTTACATTACCTGCTAATTCAGTTTCTCTATTGCCTTGTTGATGAATAGAAAAGCTTTTATCATTAAAGTTGCCTGTAAGCTGGATAAATCTTTGCTTAAGAGTTTGATTTTCCTTTTGTGATTGTGTGTAGCCTAACTTACCTGTGGCAGACACTTTGGGTCCCAATGTAGTTGAACTTTCAGTTGAGCTATTTTCATCATTTTTTTGAGTTGATTTAGAATTATAATTAGCTCCAATTTCTCCCGTGATATCCAAATTAGATGTAAAGCCTTGATTATACTCAAGTGTACCAATGTCAAGAGTTCCGTATTCGGTTGTGTATTTATTCCACTTGGAGAACTTAATTCCGTTGTCTGTAGCTGTGGGTTGTAACTCAAATTTGTATTTCAAATTTTCAATTCTATCAAATGCATTCAAATTTGATTTGTCAAAGCTTACATCACGACTGATTGAAAATGTTATCCTAACATTTTTAGTAGTCAAGTCAATTGTTTTGGGCTTACTCCCCTTTTGCTGTTGAAATTTTTGATTTAAAATTTCTAAAGACTGCTCAATATTTCTATTTGATAAAATCACAGACTGACCTCTGTCACTCAAATCAAATATGGTTTTGTACGAAGGTGTTTGTGTAGCTTCAGAAAATGATGTGGATAACATTGAAATTTTCACTAAATCATTATTTGTATGACTTTTCTTTAAAGATGAATATCTCCTTAGTGTTGTACTACAACTTGCAGTAACAAGTATTATAATTACCGTTCCGATTTTAATTGAAGGTTTCATAAGTTTATTCTTTAATGATATCTGAGTTTCTTTTTTGTCCACCTTGAGATATACATTTCACTTCTTGAGGTTCAATGAATGTGGAATTATTGAATGGTCTATATCCCCCTAGAGCACAATCTTCAATTTCTGTTCTGGATTTAAGACTTTCTAAATTAGAATCTTTATCGAGGACAAACATACTTTCGAATGTTTTACTGAATTTTTTTACTCTGTAATACATATTTTTAATTTTAGGTTATGTGTTGTTTTTTAAAGTTGCCACCAACTAATTTATAAGCGCACCAGTGCACCTTCTTAATTAATTTCTAACAGTAAGTTCATTTGATTAATAGTTGTTTTATGCCAATATTCAATAGGGTTACTTTTCGGCGGATTGGTGATCTGCTGATAGTCTCTGTTATTGAGTTTTATACCTGATGGTTTAAATGATACTGGCATTATAGTTTAGTTAGGTCTCAAATATATAAAAATAACAATAGTATACATAATAAAGTGTATGTTTATTTAAGAACAGTGTGTTGTTTAAGTGACTGTAAGTGAGTAGAAATAATATTTATTGTGAGATTATTTATTGTAAATGAGTAGCGTTTTGCATTAACTAACTGTTAGAATTAAAATAATTGTTAATAACAAATTTTTTAATGTTGTTCCAGTTGCTGTAGCCGGAGGCTACAATTATCTGCGTGTTGTTTATTAAAAGTCACGTTAATTTTAACTCGTAGTGAGGGTTCTACGAGTATTATCTTTTATTGTTAGAATGCAATGTTTTGGTTATATATTTACTCACCGAGAAAGAGAGGTGTATATCTTATTGTAACATATTAAAGACCCGATAAGCGAATTTTATCGGGTCTTTAATATTTATCAGATAGGTGTTTTTAATCTCATTCTGAACCTTATTTTACGATAAGTTTTTTGGCTATACTGTTTTTACTGTTACTTAACAGTACGGTGTAAAATCCTGCTGATAGCTGTGTAATATCAACTCTACAGTTGTTATTTATGTTGGAGTCTCTGATTAGCAGAATACCGCTATTATTATAAATAGAGATATCTACCATAGAATTTATTCCTGTAATTTCAATAAAATCAGTTGCTGGATTTGGAGATATGATCATTTTTTCAAACTCCGTACTATTAACAGATGTTGTTTTGTCTGCCTTTTTTGGTATTACATTTATATAATATGTTTCTGTGTTAAGCATATCTTGCGATAGAACCTTTACAGATACCTGGCTGCTAAAATCAGTAGCCGATTCGCCACTTATTTGCTTTATATCATTTATATATGCAATAGCACCGTCAGACAAATCAAAGTTCGGTTTAAGTTTTGTGATATCTACGTCATCAGATATATCTATCTCAATATTATTATTGCTGAAACGTGTTTCGCCAATCTGATTATTAAAAGTAAAAGCGTTTATTTTACTTTCGCTGTTAAGATTCTCAGACGCCCAATAAAAAGGGTTGATATCTTCTCCTACGATATTGTTGATAATGAAGTAGTGAGAATTTTTTACAGGAATGATCTTGCCATTCTCAGAGTCATAAATCTTAAATGTGATCTCTTCGTTGGCACTGTTTGAATATACCATCAGGTAACAATAGTATGTATTGTATTCATTATCCAGTATGTTTTTTGCCACACCTCTGCATTCATCGCCAACAAAGGCACCAATCATATCGTTAACATTTTCAGATAAATCTCCTGTAATATTAATCTGACCAGTAAATGTCATTGAATAAGCATATTTTGAAACATCTACACTCCATTCAGGCTCATTTGCATACCCCTTGGTTATGAATGATATTGAGATAACTATAATGTAAAATACGTATTTAATCATAATCAAAGATATTTAGAGCCAACCTTGCACTATAGCAAGGTTGGCTACATTAATTTACTTAACTACCTGAATTAATTTTGTTGTAATGCTACCACTATTGTTTATCCTAACAATATATGTTCCTGAGCTTACATCATTTTTGGCATCATTTAAACCATTCCATTTTAGCTTAACTAATCCATTATTAGTAACACCATTGTATAGGTTGGTTATTTTTCTACCATTAACATCAAGAATATCTACAATTAATTTAGAGCTGTTACTACCCTTAATTTCAATATTGATATATTTTGTAAATGGATTTGGATGACATTTAACCTCACAACTTAGCGGATTACTGTTATCGGTATTTGATATATTTTCATTAAATGTTAATAGTAATGGTTTTTCAAGAGTTCCAACCACATTGTTTACAACAAACTCTATACTTTGGTTTGCTTCAGCTGAACTAATCATGTTATTGTCCAGATACCTGAATGTAATTTTATCAGAACTGTTTGTATTTGCTATAGAGATAAAATACAGATACTCATTGTTAACATAAATAGCTTCTGTTATTCCTCTGCACTCTCCGTTAACAAAAGCCGCTAATGAAGTTCCTGCGCTGTTTTTATGTTCAACTTTTGCAATAACACTCATGTTATAAGCATACATATTACCGCTATTATTCCAATCTCCTTTATTGCTAAAGTTGGTTGTTGAAGCTTGAGAGAGCTTCCTGTTATTTGATCTGTTAAAGCTAACATCTCTGTAGCTTAGTACTCCGTTATTTGTTGCTTTAAGCATATAACCATTTCCCGGTTTCATATATTCAAGGCTACCAACCCAACCCAGACGTTCGTCATAAATTGCAAAGCCATTTTGTCCTTTGATAATATCACCTGCAGATATAGTTGTAAGTGATCCTAAAGCATTACTAACACTTTGATTTGCTCCCGGAAGGAAACTTATCATGTTCCAACCTTTGTTAATTGTAATCAGAGTATTCTCTACATCTACTCTTGCCCCTGATATAAATAACTGAGACGGTTCTGAAACATTAATCATATACATATTGGTATTTGATAGAGATTTTAATGTTCCTTTCCACATCTTTACAGAAGGTTTATAGGTGGCAAATTCGCTGTTATGACTCTTAATGTGTGTATTATCAGCAATAACAGAATTCTCAAAGAACTTGTTTATATCGTTCTGATTATCGCTGCTAAGGTTAAATGAGAACCAGTTCCATCCGGCATTTAAATCAATTGCCAGCTCGTATTTTAACTCAGCGTTAAATATAATTGGATTAGATACATTGCCTTTTACATCATTGGCAAGGAAATTTAAATTTGGCGATACTTCTGCAAGCACTTCTCCCGGGTTTGCATCCCATGCTTTAAACCTGATCTCTCCGGTCTCTTCTATATCTCCATAAATATCAATAAACAAACAATAGCTGTCTATTTGCTCAATATATTTCATTTTTCCAACACCGCGGCACTCATTATCTATAAATGCGGCAACTATATCATTTTTATCAGACGATATAATGTCATCTATTTTTAATATACCAACAATACCCATTGTTGATGAATACTTGTTCTTATCTACTTTCCAACCCGGAGCTTCTTTGCTGATGTCAATTACCAGATTAAGTTTCTCTCTTAACCCGTTATCGCCTTCCAGATAAAGAATCTCGTTGTATTGACCAATATTTACACCTTTCTTTATCTCAATTTCAATATCTGTATAACTATTAGAATTTATATTGCCTTTATTATCATGAACCTTTATCCAATCAGGGTTTCCTGAAATTTTATAGTTCATATTTACTCCGCCTTTGTTTATAATGCGGGTAGTAAATTTGTATCCGGTTTCATATTTTATTGAAATAGTACGATGCTGTTCTCCCCATTTAAGCTGGTTTTTATCAACTAAAGCTGTCCATGTTACTGCAGATGACATTCTGTTAGAATAGATATCTTTAATATTATTAACACTAATATCAAGAACCTTACCCTGAAGGAAACCAAAATTATTTGGCTTAATAAATATTTTACGTTCTGATGCTATTATAGAATAGTTATCGAGTAAAATTTTAGGTTGAGCCGGTTTAACCAAAGGTGCCACATTATTATCAAACTCAGAAGTGTTAACTAATAGTTTTTCAGGATTTGTGAGATTACTGTTTTCTACATAGTTAAAGTTATTATTAGAAACAGTTGATGTACCATCGTTCTTTATAATCTGAAACGGAAGATTGATAAGAATAAATTCTTCAGTTTTAGGGGTCATAAAGTTAAGGTCTCTGTTTATCTGTTTCTCCGATTTTGATATATTCCACAGCTTAACCTCATCAATATATCCGGTATAGAACATATCTGTATTGGTATTGATTGCATCAGTAAACCATTTACGTGCTCCAACAGTAACAAAATTTGAATAGAAACCTCCGTATCCTATAGAAGAAACACTGTTTTGAGCCTCTCCGTCAAGATATGTTTTAATATTGCCAAGACGGTTAACAACCATAGCAAAATGGTGCCATTTACTATCGTTATATTGTGTATTTATAGCCTTAGATTTGGTTCCATTATTATAGAAATATATATATCCGTCGTTCTCGGTATTAATACTCCAGCATGCCGATTTTATATTATCCTCGCCAAAATCATTGCCATTAGCATGCCCATTGCTTATTAATGTTGCGTTTTGCAATAACCCGGTCTTAAACCAGAACTCAAGAGTAAAATCGGCCTCATTGGTTAATACAGCATGCGAGGCATTTACCTCAACAATTTGATTACCGTTGAATTTAGCAGATATACCTTTTGGAGTTACTTCCCATTCGGCATTGGTAACAGCATGATTGTTTTGAGCTTTATCAAAACAAATCTCTCCGCTGCCTTCGTTAAATGGCCAATAGCCCGATAGATTAAATTCATATCCTGTAGGAACATTATATATATTAATGTCTTTCTTAAACAGAGCTTTATTCCAGTATTTTAGATCCTTAATATTACCCTTAAAATAATGTCCTAAAAGTATATTTTCAGACGACTGATAGTTGATATCACATTTAGCTCTGTCAAGAATGTTATCACTGTTTTGATAAATTGAGATATACTCTTTTTTACTGTTAAATATGAACGTGTAGTGTTGAAAAGTATTGCTATTTAAAGCCTTGGTTTCGGCAGTGTAAACATTTTTACCAATAGTTATATATGGATAATTCTCTGCATCGAAACCAATCTCCATATCTGTAACATTTGAGTTTCCTTGCTTCAATATTATAGCCTTGCCACTGTTTAGTTTACGAGCCCAAAATTCAAATGTGAACGAACCATTAACTAATGGATTTTTTATCTTAACACCTCTGTTGTCGTTGTTAAACAGTGCAGATACCGGATGATTTTTATCAAATACATCGGCTGTATATTTCACTTTTACATTATCGCTGTTAATATTGGCCTGTAGAATATCCTCATTAAATGTTACAAGAATATCATCAGATGGTGATAGTATTCCATTTGCAGGCGAAGGAGTTCCGAAAATCTGAGGTAACTTACGATCTATAGTACCCATTACTACTGGTGATAAAGTTTCAGAACCATCAGAACAGTATGTGCATGCCTGAATTTCATAACTCCCGTCAATAAGATTCTCAATATTCCAGTTATAGTCAATATTTATATCCTCAATAGTAAATTTACTGTCATCAGTTGCTATCTCGGCTAATGTTACATCGTCCGGATTATTATAGAACGTTGCCAGAGTATTCCATTTAGCTGAGTTTTTAGATCTGTAATTAAGTTCTATTCGTTTAAATGTAACAGACTCTTTGTTGTAACTGTCTAAAGTGATTAATACATTATTGTTGTTTTTTACACTTTTATCTAAGTTTACAACCCAGTTATCTTTAGGGTATGCAATTGCAACATCAGAACAGGTAGGAATAAAATCAACAGATACAAAAGTTGTGTCGGCAATATCTTTCCAATCGGCTACACCTCCATAAAACTGACAAGTAGAATGGAGAATAAGACCAATCTTGTTATAACTGTTTACATCTGCTTTTCCTTTTCTTACAGTTAAGGTCTTTAGTATAGGTTCACCGTGTTTAATCATAAATAGTCCGTTTGGAGCAGCTCCGTCAATCTTTAAGATTGCTCCGTCAGGATTTGTAGATCTGTCAACTTCAAGCTGATACCATACATTATCTTCTGTCTCGCTAAGGTTTTCAAGCTCTATGGTAAATTCAGCCGCTATATTATCTGGTACTCCGCTCTTCTCAGCAACGCCTAATACACGTATTGCAGGTTTTTCGCGCTGTAATGTACCTGACGAAATAACCTCATGCTTACCATCATTAACGTAAAAACTTGTACGTGTCTCAGCTTCGTGAGGACAGCTTGTTTGACCTCCTCTTGTAACAAATATTGGCCCATTGCCCGACATATCGTCATAAACATCTACATTTAAGTAGTCTCCCTGATTGGCATCTTTTAATACATAACCATAGGTGGTAGACTTTTGTGTTGTGATTTCGTTGCTTCCACCTGATTGATCTGTCCAGGTATTATTATTGTTAACACCAATAGTAACAGGTCCTACCTTAATTGAAAAATTAATACTGGCTCCGATCTCTGTCTCTGCTGACCACTCATAAGTGTCAGAAACTACAGTTGTGGTCTCCAGTTCAGAAGCATATTCGCCAAGACCGGCGTCAAACGAGATATTTTTCTTAGAATTTTCTTCTATCTTTTGTAGATTGTTTCTGTAGTTTCTAATCTGTTTATCCACGGTTTTCTGCATATCACTAAACCATAAATTACCCTCGTAATCGTCATCAGTTATCTGATGTTTTAGCTTCTTTAGGTTTTTCTTAAGATCTTCAATCTTTTTGTTGATATTGCTCTTTAACGATTCTGCTAAGTTGTTATTAAAAGCTTTATGCTTTTTCATTTCGTTGGCAGCAATAGTTTGTTGCCATATTTTAATCTGATCCTTATACCACTGAGCATTATCTTTATAATCATCGTCTATCTCAAAATCTTTTTCCGACTTATTTAACAGTTTGTCAGACAGTTTTTCTGATCTAAAAGTGGTTTCAACCAGTTTTTTGAGATCCGCTTCGGGTGTGTTAAACTTAATTCTAAGTATATTTAAATACGAAGGTATCAGGTAGTTAATGATATGATTCTGAGAATATACATACCAAACCGGATCAGTGGCGCTTTCTAGCATAATTGCTTCTTTATTGGTAAATACGTAATCAGAATGTCCCGGAACTTTTACCAAACCTTCAGGGTTATCAACGTCTTTAGTTTTTGCAACAATAACTTTGTCTGTTTTTTTTAAACCATAGTTAAGGCTCTGTCCGTAATATAGATCGCCTGATGCTCCCACAAAATCAAACTCATCACTTGTTTTAATTGTGGTTTTAGTTGTAATTGTCTCTACATAAGAACGTCCGTTTGTTGTTTCTGCCGAATATGAAACAGAAGCCTCTGCATTTGCTCCTTCCTCAATAAACAAGAATTTTTTCTTTATTGATACAGAACCACCAACCTTATGAGAGTGAGAATCTTTAACAGACATACTTGACGATGTTGTTAATGTTGTACCCTCTGATATATAGGCATAACTATTTGTCCCCGGAGGATCTCTTAGTATAAATTTGGGTATTACAGGACCTGATGTAATAAAGTTAGAACCACTTTTTGGTATATCGCCAAGCAGAACTCCTTTAATAACTCTCTTTGCATTATCATCGGTTGCTACCCCTTCTGAACTATAAACAGCGGTTAACTTACGTAGATTACAGTTAATATCAGGTACACCAGCATAAAATTCATGAACAAAAGAACCTTTTTCATCTGCAGTAATCTGCTTTGAGTTGTTATCAATCGCTAAATTATTAGAGATTGTTACATTACCGTTTTTAACCTCTTCTAAAACAGTTTTATTGGAGTCGTAATTAATATACTCTTCATAGGCCTTGAAAATAACCTTGTAACGTGTGTTGCTGTTAAATAACAGGGTGTCAGTGTTTGAGTAGTATAGCGTATCTTTTTTTGTCTCTATAACCTTCTGGCCTATTCTGCTTTTATTCTCTATTATTAATTGAGGTTTCGATCTGAATATAAAATTCTTAATTCTATTGTAAGATACAGAATCCGTTTTTTCTCCCTCTTCCTCAAGATAGAGCTTTTTTGTATTTGTATATGAGCTAAGATTAAAAGCCAACTCCTTGTCTCCTTTAACCTCATCAAAAGTTATCTTAGACAGTTTGTCGTTAATAATTTTTACCGATTTAATATAGATATTATCTATAGGTGGTAGCTTAGCTTTGTATTCGCCTGTTTCTGCATCTGTCTTAACACTTAATATCTCGTCGGTATCTACTCTGTCGTTATATGAAAAAATAATTTTTGCCTGTCCTATATTGTTTTGAGTGTTGCCAAAACCTAAGGTCTTTTGTGTTTGAACAGAACCTCCTAAAACTCTACCTAAAATAGTTATATGAGTAGTATCAATAAACACAGCATTGCTAATGTCTTTGTTGAAATAGTGTTTAGTATATTCGTTATCAGGTGTTGGTTCCGGAAACTGACCATTAAATATAAATTTATGCCCATCTTTTTTTACCGAAATATAGTGGTTGCCAATAGGTACCTGTATTGAGAACCTACCGTTTTCATCTGTAAGAACAGGATTCTGTCCGTTATCAAGTATCGGCTTATTATCTACATATACCTGTGCTTTTTTTACTGGTATTACGGGGCATTTATATAGTTTACCTTTATCATCTCCTTCGCTGAAATCAATATAGTACTCTCCTTTGTTCTTTACTATATCGGCACCTATATAATACTTATTGTTAACCTCTGTAACGTCTTCTTTGTTAATATTAATCTTCTCTGGTGCTTTATCGTAATCAAAAACTCCGTATGTTTTAAAAAGAGCACGTCCGCTGAACCTGAAAGAGGAGACATCTTTAAAATTAACATCGTTATGTACAGGGTTAATCTCACTTACACCAATCATCTTCTGTGCAGGAGAGAATTTATGGATTCCCAGTTCGGGTTTAATAGTAACAATTTCTAAATTCCCTTTACTGGGAAACGATAAGTTGTAGCTACCGTACTGATTAGTAATTGCACAAAACGATAGTTTGTTCTCAGACGGAAATAGTGAGGAGAACTTACCTGCCTCTACTTTACCATCCTGCTTATTAAATTCAACTCCATCTTTAGATGAATCGTAGAACTCATTAAATTCGTGATTTGAAACACCATGTATACCCTCTTCAAAACTCCAGTAACCAAGCAGATCTTTCTCGGCACCTGTTAAATATCTCGAAAAGTCTGCCTCAATTTCATTACTATTTTTCTCTATTCCCCATAGTGATACCTCATCAATATTACCATCAAAACTATGACCTATAATCATTGTATTATCAGGTAAATCTAACTCGTTACTATTGTCTCTTTCTTGCAACATGTTTAGTTCTCCGTTAACATAAATCTTAACATGTTCTTTACCAATTGTAAAATAGAGTTGCGTAAATTCTGTTTTTTCAATTTTCTGGGACGATAGATATATATTCTCACCAGCAATCTTTATATATGGTTTATTTTCATTAAAACCAAACTGTAGATATGCATCTGATAACTCTCCATTCTGACCAATTGACAATAGTATTCCTTCGTTTCTTGATTCGGGTTTATACCATAGTCCGACCGACAGTTCTTTAGTATTTTTAATCTTTTCCAAATGTTTAACGTAAACACTAGCCCATACATTGTCTTTTGTTCCTGTTAAAGAGTATCTTGACAGATCATCTTCTTTTAGTAACGAGACTTTTACACCCTCTTCAGGATAATCATTATTGAAACTTACATTTCCGGAGATATGACATGTTGATAGTCTGAAACCTATAGCTTTTACAGATTCTGATTCGTCTTCGCATTCGCTAACTCCAAAAACTCTATATTCATAATAATTACCGGGTATGGCATCTTTATCATTATATTTTTTTGCGGTAGTTTCTGCTAAAGCTTCAAAATCAGAATTTTTATCAGAAAGATTTTTGCGAAGAATCTTATAAACAATCTCTGCCGAAGTCTCTTTCGGGTTCCACTCCAGTTTAACTTTATCGCGATAATAACCTTTTGATACAGTTAATGTATGGTCATCATCCCATATTTTAGGATCAAAATTATTAGAGAGAGTTAGCGGGTAGCTTTGGGTAGAGAAGTTGCAGAATTCATTTAATTTAACCTTAAAGTTTAATTTAAAATCAGCCGGATATTTAATACCGTTTTCTGAACTTGATACATAAATTATATTTTGGCTGTTTACAATATGAGGTATGGTAATCCACTGCTCTCCACTCTTGTATTTCACCTCTATTTCGCTGTCGTAATAACTGCCTTTATTCCACTCAAAATTAAAACTTACCTTTTTATCTTTACAATTAATAGTTCCTGTAATATTTTCGGCACTATTTATAAGGTTCCCAATGCTAATTTTTTTAGTGACATTAATATTTTTAACTACAGAGCTACCTAAACTGAGTGCTCCGCTAAGATTAACATCTATATTCTTTCCGAACCATTCAGGAGAAATCTTGCTAATACTTACTGTTGTATATGTTTTATTACCTTCGGTTACATTTTTAAGCACTATACCCTGTTCATTACTGATACTGGTACCATCAATGGTTATTATCGGGTTGTTTAGATTAGATTCGGCAACTAGTGATCCTGAAGATTTTCTTTTACTTCCTATACCTCCTGTGGTATTTTTAACCAGATATTTAATATCTATCTTTTTTAGGTTTTCATCCCACGTTACCTGATAATTACTATTCAGATTGTCGGCAAAAGCTTCTAAATCAGGGATGTTTACATAAAATGGATAAGCTTGTTTTTCATATGTTCGTTTTAATTTTTTATTTTTCCATTCATTGGTTTTGTACTCTACCCACTCTATAACAGAGTATATTTCAATCTGTTTTCCGTGATATTTTTTAGGAATCTGACTTACAGGAATAGCAATATCATCTGTTAACGTATATGTATTCTGAGAGCTATTGGTGAATGAAAAATTCCAACCACTTAAATTTGTTAATTTAAAGGTTGAATAGCTATTATAACCCATATTAGGACTATTCTTTAAAAGAGTAGGTGAAGCATTACCATAACTATTTTGGTAATTTATTGAAAAGATCTCGCTTTCAGAACCATTCTCTTTTATAAAGAATCGGGCTGTCTCTATGCTTTTATCATCGCCATAGTAATCGGCAAATTTAAGCCTGACCTTTAACTTCTCGTCACTATCAACCCTTACATTAAGGTTGCTTGAACTTGAATAACCTGCATCTGAAGCTATGCGATCTTCTTTTAAGTTGACAGATCTGGAATAATTACGAGGATAATATTTATAACGTTTTTTGTTGTTATTGGTATCATACTCTTTCCATTTTAGATTATAGTCTACACTAATGCTTTTAGAATAATTTTCTAATGGGAAATAGTATTTGGATACTTTAAAGGTGAGCCATATATTTTCTCCATCGTCAATAATTGAACTACTATGCACATTTGCGCTACTCCACTTGCCCTCTAACTTATAATAATATTCACATATATCATCCTTCCAACCAATTTCATAATCCGGATAATTGTAAAAATAATTACTGTAACCGCTTGAAGATAAATGATGGATAGACATTACTCTACTTCCGTCAACACTTATAATGAGATCCTCAATACACTCATCGTCACCATCTTTTTGGACAAGCAATACTTTAAATACTACATCGTTATTTGCTGTTGAGACCTGCATTTCGGATTCTGTAGGTAATTTTGCAAATGAAGATTTATTAATAGTAAACAATAATACTACCAATAAAACCGTTCGAATTAAATAATAAAATTTGTTTTTCATATTTGATGTTTTGATTATTTAAATATGTTTTAAACTAAAAAAATCATGATCTTTCACCTTTTAGTTGTTGTGTTGTATCTGAAATGAAAAATTAATTAGATTCTTTTTTATTTAAATCAAAATATATTTAAGATAAATAGTTCATAAAAGCACTATACATTAAGAGTATATGATTATAAAAAATATACTAGCCATACACTAAAAATATCCTGAATAGTGTTTTTTTGGATAGGAGAGTGGCTTCCTGTTAATGTCTTGTCTATAACGACCTATCTGATAACCTTTTTTATTATTATTTATGAGGCACAAGCTATAGCTAACCAGATATTGCCCAATAAAGATGTAATAAAGTTCACATCATTGGGAGTAGGGTTGATGGAGAAAACAGCAATCAACATCTGCCTTTAGCCTCTCTTAGCGTAAAATGAAGAAGAAGATAATATGTAGATATTTTATTGACTGATGTAATACCTAAAAGAAACATGTCTCGCTTAGAGTAGAGCGATCTGTTTGATAGACTGTTTTATTATTATTTGTGAGGTAAAGCTATAGCTAACCAGATATTGCCTAATAAAGATGTAATAAAGCTCACATCATTGGGAGTAGGGTTGATGGAAAAAACAATAATCAACATCTGTCTCTAGCTTCTCTTAGCGTAAAATGAAGAAGAAGATAATATGTAGATATTTTATTGGCTGGTGTAGTACCTAAAAGAAACATGTATCGCTTAGAGTAGAGCGATCTGTTTGATAGACTGTTTTTTTATTATTTGTGAGGCACAAACTATAGCTAACCAGATATTGCCTAATAAAGATGTAATAAAGCTCACATCATTGGGAGTAGGGTTGATGGAAAAAAACAGCAATCAACATCTGCCTTTAGCCTCTCTTAGCGTAGAATGAAGAAGAAGATAATATGTAGATATTTTATTGACTGGTGTAATACCTAAAAGAAACATGTATCGCTTTGAGTAGAGCGACCTGTCTGATAACCTGTTTTATTATGATTTGCGAGGTAAAGCTATAGCTAACCAGATATTGCCTAATAAAGATGTAATAAAGTTCACATCATTGGGAGTAGGGTTGATGGAAAAAAACAACAATCAACATTTGCATCAAGCCTCTCTTAGCGTAGAATGAAGAAGAAGATAATATGTAGATATTTTATTGGCTGGTGTAATACCTAAAAGAAACATGTATCGCTTAGAGTAGAGCGATATGTTTGATAGCCTGTTTTATTATTATTTGTGAGGTACAAGCTATAGCTAACCAGATATTGCACGAATAAAATGAAAATAAAGCTCACACCATCGGCGAGTATATAAAAATAGTACCGAAGATACATTAATAAATAACCAACCCTGAAAGGGTGGTGCTATACCAGACGATAAAATTAAACCCTCGGCCCTTCAGGAGTTGATAGATAATGCCTTTGAACTAGCGGATTACATATTCATAGATTATCATTATCTGTATCAAACTCGTTATATCAGGTTCTTGAACTTGGTCTGATAAAAACCTCACTTCATCTGATTTTCTGTTGCCACGTATACCCATACGTGGCTTTCAAATATCTCAACAATGCTTAGCAGAACTATGAGAGGTTTAGGGGTTAGATAGCCCTTTACCTACTCGATTATGGGCTTTTTTTAATTCACCCAACTTATTTAACTCTTTAATTGTCTCATTTTTCCAATGTATTGCTTCGTGCTTATTTTCAATTGATTCATTCAATGAATAATAAGACTTTTTGATGTCAGTATTAGCATGGTTGATTAAAGACTCAATCTCTTTCGATATTGCACTTATCTTGATTAAAAGGGAATCAATCGTTGTTAAAAAAGCATTCATATCTGTTAAACAACTTATTTGATTTTGAAACAATAACAATGAGTTCTCAGAATCTTCTGCTTGTGGATTGAAATATTTAAGATTAAGTTCCTTCGAAGCATTATCATCCCAACCTGATATAAGTTCATGTCTGTATTCTGTTAGTGATTTACAAGATTGGCTATATGTCCAAAAGTATTCTTCGAAAGAAGATATTTCCTTATTTAAAAGCATGATAATTATTGTTAAACATTAATATTTACAGAGACACCATTTAGTTTACATAGTCTTCTAATTTCTATTAATACATCATCACTTACTCCAGATAATAATGACACTGGAATGTTAATTTTGGTTTTACCACTATTAAGTTCTTTCCTAACATATTTTAATAGTACATCTTCTTTTAAATTCATATCAATGGATTTTTAATTGCTTGTTCATATTTAATTAGACAACCTTAAACTCATTCAATTTATAAGATGCTGAACTTATTATTTCTAAATCATCCAACATATTATTAGGAATTATGATTTCAAAATCCCCATCTTCATTGTTATAACATTTAAATAAGTATCCTAATTCTCCAAGGCGAGGTATTAAAGGTTCTTCATCTTTTACATCTATTCCCTTTTCTCGTAGAATCCGTTTCAAGTTGGCAATGTCAATTTTGCCTGTCTTAAAACTTTCATCTAAACATGAAATTATTTTCACATCTCTATTTAGTTGTACTTTGTGAATATGAGCTAATCCATTACCTTTTTTATTCTTAATTACATCAGGAAGATAACCTTTTGCAGTTGATTTTTCTGTTGCAATGTAGAATCCTGACCAGTCATTATTGTTAGACATGTTTTTTTTAAAATCGTCCACATCCCAATTATTTGACTCAAAAGCTTTGAACCCTCCTATATCCAATTGATTTTCAATGATAGATATGTTTGTTGGTTTATTATCATAGTAATTCTTCTTAGAAGTTTCTATTTGTTCAATTAAAGTGTGAGAGGAGCGTTTGAAGGTAAATGGCAAGGCAAATCTTCTTAAAAAATCTAATCGAATACTTAAAGCCTGTATTCCTTTACTACTATAATTTTGAGCGGAATCAGTGCAATATATTGCTTCCTTGTTATTTTGAGTAGATTCGTCAAATTTGACAAATGCTTTGCCAATTAAAGAAATAGTATTATCAATTAATTCTTTTTCTTCAATTAATTTCTGTTCGCCTAATACTGTTGATTTTGAAGCTGAATTACATTCTTCAATGCTTTGTTCTGCCTTTAAGTTTGCTTTGGTAGAGAAACTGTTAGTTAACTTTGCATTTGATAAGGTTTGATTTGCAAGGCTCAGAGCTTCATTGCAGAAATTGACACATTCAGTTGCTTCCTTGACTTCATCTCTTGCTTTGTTCAACTCTTCTTCTGCAAACTTAAGATTTTCAGTTGCTATCAAGACTTGTTCTTCTGCTTCTCTTACTTTATTTTCTTCACAGCTACAGTCTGGCTGAACTTCATTACCGTCTTTACCTTTTGAGGTTGAGCTTCTACAAGCACTTAATGCTTGTTCCGCTCTTTCGAGCTCATCAATCGCATTTTGTAACTGAATCTTTGCATTTTCATATTCTATTTCAGCTTGTCTAAAGCGTTCTTTTGCTTTTTCAAGCCAAACTGTAGCTTTGTCTAATTCTTTTTCCCAATAAATTACAGTTATTTCTGCTGTAGATAATAGTGTCTTCGTTTCGGAAAGTAATTTCTGAGATTCTACTAACTCATTATTACATTTGATTCTTAACACGCTAATCTCATTTTTAACATGTTCAAGTTTACTATTATCTTCTTGTACTTGATTTTTTGTGATTTCTACACTTTGTTTTTGTTGAGAAAGTGAATTTGAAGAATAAATCTGTAGTTTCTCAGATTCGCCTACAATATCAGAAGCAATATAATTCCATTTCTGGAACATATTATTCAAGTCATCGAGTTTTGGAATTAATATGTCAGGATTTTTTATACCCATCTTTTTTCTACACTGGATTTAGAGAATCAATTCTCTCTGTCAATGTTTTAGACAAGCTTTGAGAAATATTTATATAGTCTTCAAACCATCGAGCTGTTTGCTCCCAGACTACCTTAAATTCTTCGGCAGCTTGCCCTTCGTATTCTTGCCTGAAATGAGAATAATGCCCCATTAACAAATCAAAATCCTGATTCAGTTTTTCTAAATGATTATCTAAACTATCATTGTAGTTTCTTAATCCTTCTCTTAATTTATCTACATTAGTTGCCATAGAGATATCCTTTTATTGCTTCAATTTTTTCAATTAGTACCTCAACATAGTTACCTCCTTCAATAGAAATGTATTGATTAATTTTTTCTTCGAGTGACAACCAAATTGAATCATATTCTTTCCTCATAGAGTCATCCCATAAAGGAGAAACAATTTGATGATGGTTTTGAACATCATCAAATGAAGTTTTTAAATTATTATTGAATTCTTCAAGCTCCTTCTCGAAGATATTCATAGTATTATAAACATCATCCATTCCCATAATTATTTATCTTTTTGAATTTTACATATTTCTTTAATTTGCGAATAAAAGGCTTCATCTAAAATATAGGGTTTAAATACTGAGAACTTATTTATTCCCATATCTATATAGAATGAGCTAACTGGTTTTTTGCCTTCTATTTGAAGCCTTGAGGCTTCACGTTTTTTCACGAATGTGAATGAATCATCTTCAGACATTTGCAAAGCAATTCGATGTCTAAAGAAATCAATATTTTTCTTGGCAATAACACCAAACATTGACATTACACTTTCGAAAGAAAAAATCGAATAAACACCTTTGGATGGTCCAGTTGTATAAATGCTCTGTAGTTTTCTTCCTAATTCTGAATCCTCTAATGTGCCATATTTGTTGGGAACTTGACAAAGGCTATCAAAATTTTCAATATCAATCCCAATAAGGAATATGTTTTTAGATTCGGTTATATCTTCATCATCATTTTTTCTGTTTTCCAATTCGGTATTTAAATCCGCTATTACATTGATTAAATCAGAATTTTTGGTTATAAACCTATTTTCAATCTCCAATGAGTCTAAGAATTCTTCTTTTATATATGATAAAGCTCTGTTCCAAGGCGTTCCTTTGACAGATTTGTCTATAATATAAAAGCAATTATTTTTCGTTGTTGAATTAACTGCAAAACTTAGAATTAAAGAAAGTATCATTGCAAATCGTGCTTCATTTTGGTCTCCAATAAGCATAATATTTTCTTGCCTTCTCCTTCTTAAAATGATATTGGCTTGCCCTCTAACGTTAAACTCTTGACCAATCCACCCAACAACTGGTTTATGACCGATTGACCAGCTTACTTCTCCAAGTCCACCTCTAAATACATCTTTACGTGCAAAATTTTCTAATTCTATCTCAGAAAGATAAGTTGATTCATTAAGTAGATAATTTAATTGCGGATTGTCAAGAATATTTGGTTGTTCTATACCATGGAAAATATTTGTAGATAGTATTTCAGTTGGAATTTCTTTTTCCTTGGTTTTTTCTATTATTGCATTTAATACTTCGTCTCTAATATCTTTTGTCATTATAGCAACTTTCCCAAATTTATTTGCTCCGTCATCACCACTTTGGTCATTAATTACAGCTTTCCCAGGTAAGTTACAGGCTGAAATGATTTGTTTTCCTTCTTTGCCAAATTCTGTTAATGCCTGTCTGTCAGCTAATGTCATTTTCATGGCAATTCTTAAATGAATATTACCCATGATTGCTGAATGATGTAACATTCCAACTACACTGAATCGTTGAGACCCTAGAAACATATGAATTCCTGCGCTACGACCTTGTTGCGCTAATGACAATAAATTATTTGAAGCTAATCCTTCTTTATCACCTTCAAATAATTCTTGAAACTCATCTACGAGTAATAAAATCCTTGGCAAGATTTCTTGCGGAAATTTGTTTTTAAAGCTTTTAAAATCATTTACACTATGTTCTGAAAAGAGATTATTTCGCCTCTCTTTTTCCTCAATTAATTCATTTAGTATGCTTCTTGATAATTTGGGTTGAGATTTTAATGATATAAATTCCGCATGTGGCAAGTTCTTATATGGTTGGAATTCAACACCATCTTTACCATCGATCAGGTACAATGACAACTCTTTAGGGCTGTATCTTATTGCTAAACCTAAAATAAGAACATGGTATAGGTTAGATTTACCTGAACCCGTCATTGCCGCCAACATTCCGTGGGCACAAGGTCTTCCTCCTTCTTTATCTTTAGCTCCAAACCAAATGTTGAGTTTTTCAGAACTTCCACTTCTTCCAATTGGAGTTTCAATGTTCTCTACTGTGTTCATTTCCCACCAATCACTTTCAGGAATTGCGACCTCATCATCCCATTCAATGACTCTTTCTGGAGGTTTGCTGTCATTCAATTTATTAATTAAATGATTCTTTGTATTATTCTCTGGCTTTGAATCAATAGTGAATTGGAGTTTAGAATTGGAGTTGTCATATTGGCTTGTGTTTTCCAAATCAATGATGTAAGTACTTTCAAAATTATCCATAGTTAATTCCCTTGGTAATGGAATGTCATCGTTTTGATGTAAAATCACATACTTACCAGCTACGTGAGCTTTATTTGCAATTCTTTGAATTGTTTCTATTTCTCTTCTATCGAATTGTTTTGGAAAATCAGCGATAAAAATTAGCTCAAATTTTTCATTAATTAGTATGTTGTCTGATATTGAATCGAATGGGAGTTGATTTGATAATCCGTATGTTGAAATAATACGCTGAGTATCTTCCATTACAGATTCAAGTACTCTATATGTGTCACCGTTACTTTCTCTAACTTCAACATCTTTGGCAATAGAACTAAAAGTTTGACCAAGTCCGTTTGGGTCTAAAAATGTATAAGTCACTTGGTGAGGTAACATAAGTGAAGTTCTTAAAATCAATGCTTCTAATAATGATTTTGCTTTAGATGAATTATTCGAATTTGATAAAAGTATTATTGTCTTTGCTTGACCAATAAATGGGACAGTTGCGGGAATGTCAAACTTTAAATCTGATATATATTCAGAAAATTTTCCAATACATAAATCTGGGTATAAATTCAATCCATTAACTTTCCAATTATTCCAAATATTCAAATCCCATTCATAGTAATTACACAGAGAGTTATCTATTAGTTTTTGATTGATTTTTTTCGCAAATGTATTTAGTTTAGAAGTGTGGTAGTTATGAAGATTCTTTTTTAGAGAGTTTATTACAGTTTTAGTTTGATTATTTAGTTCGCTAAGTTTTTTAAAGCAAATCTTTTGATTTTTCTTTAACTCAGATATTTTTTCGTTGCATTTAGTTATTTCTTCATTTTTATTCTTGATTTTTCCCTTAATTCCAGAAATTAAAAAAAGTGGAATGATAAGAAAGAATAAGAAATAACAAATTTTTATGTTGGCTTTGTATTTGTCAACTTCAAAAGAGTATTCAGATAAAGTTGACATTAACTGTTCAATTTCAATTTCATAAATCTTATATTCACTCTTGTTTTTATTGGCTTCATTAAGAGCTGATTCGATAGAGAGGTAGTTTGTTTGAATCTCATCAGTTTTTGCTTGCGTCTTTTTGATTTGGTTTAAACTAATGTTTTTTGAAAAATCAGAAATTTTCGTCTCTAAATCTTTTACAACTTCAATATCAGAATTATAATCTTCCCAATATTGCATCCTTTGTTTTATTAAACTTTGAGTTTTTTTATTGGTCAGTCTCATTGTGTTATATTTTTAGTACGATGTTTGTTTTTTAAATTGCCCATAACGAATTGAGCTATGAAATGTCAGCAGGTGTTGCGCTTATGTTTTATAAGCTTGTGTTAGTGGTTGGCATTGATTCAAAATCAGGGTTTGCATAAAATATAAGGTTGAACATTGTAATCTCTACATGCACTGATAAATGTATTTATCAACCATAAAATCTGAATATAGTGAGCTGGACAATCTTCTTCTCTTGCTAATTTTTCCATTTTAGATTTTAATATTGCTTTACTCAAAAAAGGTGTTGCTAACATTACCTTTCTAATAGAGTTTGGATTGGAATTAATGTCATTTAATGAAGTTTCAATGTCTAACCAATTATTACCTGTCCTTACTCTTTCAATTTGTGTCGATTCATATTTCTTTTTCCATTCATTCTCATATTTTTCCTTATATTCAGAAATATCGGAATTTAACCTACCTAAGTTTTTTAGTGCCTGTGAAACAACTTCATGAAATTTACTAGCTCCATAACTATCTTTATTTACAAATTTTGAATGGATATATGAAATCGCAGGTGGAGTTAACTTATTATCAATTATAATATGGTCTGCCCATTCATCATTCATGTCATCGCATATTATAATTGAATCTTGAGTTTTTAAATTATTTTCAATTGCATAAAACAGAGAAGTGTCTGGGAATTCAGAAATAGTAGAGGTATGTGGTTTTTCTTTTTCAGATTTTACATTTGAAAAATTATAACTATCTATAAAAATCGACATCATTCCATCGATATTTGATAATAACTTTTTGTCTTCAAATGTATATCTCGAAAAGTACATATAAGATGGATTATCAAATACAACTGAAAATGATTTAGTTGTATTGATATACTTTGAAAATGATATATCACTATTAATCCCATCAGAAATAAATATTTCATTTCCAACTTTGGAACTAAAAGTAATCATATTCTTATTTAACCTTATACTCCCTAAGTCTGTGTTTCCTTTTATACAAAAATTGTAGGTGTTGTTTTTTGAGGTATTTTCTTCTAAGATTATTGGCGACTTAAAAAAATCAAAAAAGTTGTTTAATTGCTTATTATTGAAGACAACAGAATTAGCCTGCTCATCTTTAAAAATCAATTTTTTACCAGTAGTATCCTCTCTTATAGAAAAGTCAAGTTCTTCCAAGTCAAAAAATATTGCAGCAGGATTACAAATGCTGCTAATTGATTCCAAATTAACAGGAGAAGCGAAATTATCAATAAATGAATTTGATGTAGTCTGACTACCTAATTCATTAGCAATTTGAATACACCATCTTGATAAATCTTCGATACCTAATTTAGATGACCTATAAGTTACTCTTGATGTATTCGGAATAATAGAATAAACTTCTCCATTTGAATTTAATCTAAAATTACTTGCGATGGAACGACTTGCTGAATTTGAAGGCAAAAGACCATTTAAATTCTTTCCTTCAAATGCTCTATTTCTAATCACAGCATTTGAAATTGTCATACTATTCATTGATACCTTTTCATATTCAGTATCGTAATTTGCTTTAAAACTTGTCAGCTTATTATACTTGAATGGTGTAAGGTAGTTAGACATTTTCGCTTGAGGATTATCTATATGTTTTTTGAATACAAAAGCATAATCATTATATTCAATTAAAAGAAGGTATGCATACCTAATTTCTTTAACAGTTGTGTGAATTAGAAAATTAGGCTGACTTTCTAATTTAAATGCTATGATTGAGTAAAAAAGACTTTTCCCATCTACTGTTAAAGGCATCTTTTTCTTTTCTAATAAATAATTGCCAATCCTCTTTTCAGAACAATCACTATAAAGTTTAGTTAATTGTCTTTTGGATATTTTCTTAATAATCTTAAATATTTGAGTACTTGGAGTAATTACGAAATTGTTTATATCCATATTTATCTGTAAGTTCATTTGAGTAATAGTTGTTTTATGCCAATATTCAATAGGGTTACTTTTCGGCGGATTGGTGGTCTGCTGATAGTCTCTGTTATTGAGTTTTATACCTGATGGTTTAAATGATACTGGCATTATAGTTTAGTTAGGTCTCAAATATATAAAAATAATAATAGTATATATAATAAAGTGTATATTTGTTTAAGAATAGCGCGTTGTTTAAGTAATTGTAAATGAGTAGAAACGGTGTTTGTTGTGAGGTTATTTATTGTAAACGAGTAGTGTTTTATATTAACTAACTGTTAGAATTAAAACAGTTGTTGATAACAAATTTTTTAATGTTGTTCCGGTTGCTGTAGCCGGAGGCTACAATTATCTGTGTGTTGTTTATTAAAAGTCTCGTTAAGTTTAACTCGTAGTGAGGAAAATACGAGTATCGTTTTGTGTGAATGGATTGTTTCAATTATATATTTACCCACCTATATATCACCTCCTTCGTGTTAATATTCTGTTTAGGCAAAATGTATGTCACGTATTGTTTAATTTGATATTCGTTAGCCTAAATTCTTGAATTTGGTCAGGTTTGTTTTCTCTGTCGCAGAACTTTTTAACCTGCACTTACAGTGCGATTTTACTATTCTATTAATAGCCCTACGCGTTGCATAGGGCTATATTAAACTAGGCTTTCAGCCTGAACGTAACTTGATTATATTCTTGAATTTGGTCTAAACGGAGATTAATTTTTTTCGCAGACCCATATTCTTCGTGAGAGGTTTGTCTTGCGTCCTTTTTTTATGTTGCAGTAGTCAGATAGTTTTAAACCGGCGCTGTTTATCTGTTCTGTAATGTCAGATGTAGATACAATAACAAGTCTGTCTGTTATGTTGGCTGTAGATCTCATTATGTGCATAATAATCTCATCGTCGGCGTAGCAGAACAGGTTGTATGGCAGGTCTATTATTGCAGCATCGTATCTTTTATCTATATCTTTAATATCTGAGTGGTATACGTTTGCTGTGTAGTTAAAGTGGGAGAGGTTCTCTATTGCCTGTTTGTATATCTTCTCGTTAATGTCGCAACCCTCTATATTGTTGCCGGAGAAACATGCCTCAAGCATTACTGTTCCTACACCACAGCAGGCATCTATAAGTTTTTTATCTTTATCGGCCTCTGCGGCAATGTTTATAAGTGCTTTGGCTATGCTAACATTTATAGAGTTACTATATGAACATGGTTTCTGTTTGTGTTTATGCCAATCAAAGCTATCTTTATTCATTATACCAAAGTACCATACATCATCAAAATAGCATAATGAGTATGTTATTGTGGGGTTGTAATAGTCCGGATCGCCCTCAATACTATATCCTATATCTTTAAGTCTCTTAAGTCTGTTGTTATACTCTGTTTTGTCGCCATGCAGTACCAGATACTCAACCTTAAAGCCCTCTGCGTGTATATCCAGTTTTTTTATATCTGCAATTAGGGTAGGGTAGTCCTCTGATGATAGTATAATGTCAATTCGTCTCTTTATAAATGCACTGCTCGATGGCTCCACTTTTTTATCAGAGAATAGCATCTTGTTCTGCTCCTCGGTATTAAATATATGTCTCGACTCTAGTTTGCAAAGGTCGCTCTCGTTATCGTTATAGTTAAAGTGGTATATATAGTTGTTTTTGTGCATATGTTTTGTTTAATATAT
The DNA here is from genome assembly GCA_002454955.1 of Bacteroidales bacterium UBA6680. Taxonomy (GTDB): domain Bacteria; phylum Bacteroidota; class Bacteroidia; order Bacteroidales; family UBA6680; genus UBA6680. The sequence goes on along the minus strand of DKJY01000182.1, from coordinate 407 downwards.
AATACTAAGTGCCTGTAATAAGCAGTTGACACCTGATAAGCCATTTGTTATGATCAAAATATTTTGATTTAAACTGTAAATATAAGCTCAAATTATCTGCATATATAATTATTCTGATCTTTTTGGTGTAATTTATATCTGGATTGCTGCTTTGAGATTATGGATGATTCTGTTTTTGATATGTATGAATTATTAAGCTGTTTGCATTCATGTTGTTTTATTGTATTAAGCGTATTTTCTGTTATGCATGGATGTCTTTATACGGTGCAGGAGGTGTAGAACCTTGTGCACGACCTGTTTTTTCCCGTGCAGGAGTAGTCTGACCCCGTCCCAGAGTACTTTTGGGTTGTCCCAGAGTACTTTTGGGTTGTCCCAGAGTACTTTTGGGTTGTCCCAGAGTATGTTTG
>DKJY01000144.1 GCA_002454955.1 Bacteroidales bacterium UBA6680 | reverse complement strand
TTATAAATGCGAGTTCTATCTGACAATAAAAAAACAATTATAACAGATAAAAGATGTCCCTGAAGTTACAATACGTTACCAGTACGATAACCATCTGGGTAGTGCATCACTTGAATTAGACGACAGTGCAAATCTTATAACCTATGAGGAGTACCACCCGTTTGGCACAACCTCATACCGCAGTGGTAGAACAGAATCAGAAACCTCACTCAAACGCTACAAATACGTAGGCAAAGAGCGCGACGAAGAGACTGGCTTATACTACTACGGTGCCCGCTACTACGCTGCATGGATTTGTAGGTTTGTTAGTGTGGATCCTTTGCAGTTTGATTATCCTTTTTATACTCCTTTTCAGTATGCTGGGAATAAGCCAATATCTAATATAGATTTAGATGGATTGGAAGAATGGTATTTCATGAAGGAAATACACAAAGGTATAGGTGTCTGGCAAAAATCTAATGTTGTATCAGGTCCTCTTTCTGAGGAGAAATTGAATTCACTGGGATACTATAATAGAAGTCAATTATCTTCTATGCACAAACAATATTGGGCACAACAGCATAGGAAGAAAGAGAGTGCAAAACGTGTAGAGCTGCATAAATTTAAGCAGTATCTTAATATGGATCAAACACGTCCAGAGAATAATCCAGTATTTGGAGCTTTACAAGCTATTTATTCAATGACACTAGAAACGCCAGTTGCTTCAATTAATGATTTTTCAAAAGGGGACTATGCCTCAGGAACATTTAATGCAGCGATGACTGTTCTTTCGATATTAGAAGTAGCAGCATTCGCAAAACTAGCTACAGGAGGTGCTGCGACTTATAAATCAGCAAAATATATTGACGATGTTGTTAAAAAGCAAAAAGTATCAATATCAGAATATAAAAAAGTTGTATCAGAAACTATAGAAGAGTGTGGTGATGATCTTTTAGAGGCTGGGGTTGATGCGACTAGTAGGGTTGGTTCGAGGATAACTAGCGGGTCTTCCAATATAAAGAATCTGAAGATAATCGGTCATGAAGACGACTTCTTTCAAATAACTGGTAAATTTGATGGTATTGATATTGAAATTCAAGGAATGATGAGAATTGAAGGAGATAATCTAATAATGGAGAGTGTCGATTTCGGAGGAGCAATAGGTGTCGGTAATATGAGACAGTTAGTAAATGAATTTGGTAGGCACACGGGAGTAAAACAAGTTGCAATCTTTCCTGGAAAACGAACAACAGGTGCAAACCCTGGTAAAACTCCTAAACCATTTACAATAAATATAGAATAAGAATTATGGTAAGAATTGTAATAAATCATTTTAAGAGTAAAAATCAAGAAAGGATAAAATTTGTTCAAATCTTGAATGAATATGCAAAAACGGGATTGAAAGAGGGGAAGCTACTGATGGATAGTATGCTAGATGGAAAACCTATTGAAGTTGATATTGAAAAAGAGCAACTTGGCGATTTTGTAACAGTATTAGATGATTTGAATATGGAATATAAGTTGACAGTTTGATAGAATATTTAGGAGGCTGCCCAAATAAAGGGTAGCTTTTTTTATATTGTCACCACTGAAATACTATTTTTAAGAGTTATAAAGGAGGTGATACTAGTTCTTATCATCCTATAGTATTGATTAGAATATTGTTTAACGTCTATCTGAACAATATATATTATTGTTGAAAAATAGTATGCCAGTTAGAAGAAAACATTCATTATATCTGTTTCTGGTAATTATACACTAAACTTCAGAACAATTAATAATTTCCGAAACTAGAATTCAAAGATTTTGAGAACAACAACTACCTTCACAGGTAGAGTAATAAAAGAGGCAGGTAAAGTGTTATAATCAAAAATATTATAAAAGAAGATGAAGATTTCAAATTTGTTATATCTAGATATTGATAAAAATGGGATAGGAGATATATGCTTAGGAATGATTCTAACTGAATTTGTAGATACATATATAAACACAGATATGTATTATAATTCAGAGATACTAGAGATGAGAGCTATATGTCCTGATTATGTTGTTTATACATTTTTTGATAGTGTAGATTTTTTATTCAGTTTGCGTACATCACTCTTAGAAAGAATTACAGTCCATAATAACTATAAGGGTTCTGTTTTTAATAGTTTGAAATTGGGGAGTAGAGTTTCAGATATACGAGTTTTGTTTCCTAAGTTTGAGTTTGATGATGATATTATTTATCTTGAAAATGATAATAGTTGGGTTAATATAACTGTTAGTGATGATATTACTATTTTAGACACAATTGAAGAAATAGATAGGACGTACATTGAGCAGATATCTTTACGAATAAGAGAATAATACGGATTATTCTCTCTTTGTCATCGAAATAGAGATTAATAAATAACTACAATCAATACATCAGTTAGCCCAAGAGCTGTAAATGTTATAGTTCTTGGGCTACTAAATTTGTATACTAGGGACTACTGTCTTTAATACCTTATTATTTGTAGTCTATCTTCAGAGTGTTTTACCATGAGCGTTTGGTTTATTAAAACAAAAAAATGGTATGATTTATAAGTGATTACGAGATTTACCGTACATTCACAAATGAAACCTTAAGCTTGGAGCGTAGTACCGTGCATATAATGGACGATAGAGACAGAATAGCTATGATAGACAGAGAGACAGGAGGTGATACTGTAATAAGGTATCAACTTGCTGATCATCTTGGTTCATCAACAATAGAACTTGATGACAAAGCTGATATCATAAGCTATGAGGAGTATCACCCATTTGGTACCACAAGCTACCAAAAACATAACACAAACATATCGCAAAAACAATACAAATACACCGGCAAAGAACGCGATAATGAATTACGAAGTAATCGCCGAACGCAGTTGAAAATAAAAGTAATGTGAGGCAAATCGGAATGTACTACTACGGCGCAAGATACTATTCAGCTTGAACTTGTAGGTTTGTTAGTGTTGATCCGTTGGCTGAGAAATACCTTGAATGGTCTCCGTATGTATATTGTGCTGATAATCCGATTAAGTATATTGATCCGGATGGGAGAATGATTACTGATAATGATAATTCAGATGTTAAGGAAGATAATATAAAGAGTAAGAGAGATGCTGTTATTTTACATGAAAAAGAGAATTATTATAACTATATAAAAGAGACATTGCTAAATTTAAGAGAAAAGGAATATATTAAACCTGAAATATCTAGAATTAATGTGAAAGATATGAATCTAGGAAAAATAATTATTCCTTTGATAGATAGTAAGAGTAAAGTTAGTTATTTAGCGCTTTCTCAGAAGGTTAAGTATGTGCAGGAGAATAATGTTAAAAACTATATAGTAGAAAAGATTATTGAAGAAGTAGGCCTCTTTACAACAAATGAGAGAGATATAAAGGATATAATAACTGCTTTAAAACATTGTATTGGAGTTAATGCGAAGTATGAAAATAAACATGTTGCATATAATGGAAAAATAATGAATATTCAAGTACCTATAATTACAGAGGCTGAGATTACTAAATGGATTAAGGTAAGTAAAATAGATAAAGATGCTCAGAAGACTATTAATAATTACATTATAGATAAAGCTAGAGGAGAAATATCTAATCTTATTATGAGAAAAGGAACAGAAGGAACTTTACGTACGCTAGCAGCAAGTGCTATAAATGCTAATATACCCGTTAAGCTTTTTGCAGATCCTATTCCTGCAGGAGGTCCAACAATTAAGGATGTTAGAAAGCAACAGATTAATTATGCCAGATCTCAGGCAGTGAATATGATTAAAGAATATATTAGTGATAAAGGAGGATATCTTTATCTAAGATTTTGATTATTATGAAAAAGAATATTGTAGTTTTAGTAATGCTTTTGATGCAGAATAATATTTTCTCTCAGGAATGTGATTCGTTGGAAAATGCTTCAATGATAAAAGATTTGAATTATCAGATTGAAAGTGAGCCAAATAATAGTTTTTATTATGAAGTAAGAGGTAGCATTTTTTACTCAATGGGTAAATTAAATAAGGCAAAAGCTGATTTTAATATGGCAATTGAGCTAAATACTCAAGAATGGGAAACATATTATAATAAAGGTGTTATAGAAAGTGAATTAGGTAATGGTTTAGAGGCGATTAAATGTTTTAAGACGGCTCTACAGATGAATATAAATTCGCCGCTGATATACTTTGGTTTAGGTAATTCTTTTTTGATAATGAATAGATACGATGAAGCCGTTCGTAATTATACAATATCTGTACATAAAGGAGGTGATTGGTTTGATTTATACTATAATAAATCTTATGCACTAATGAAATTGAATAGATATTCTGAGGCAGAAATAGATTTGCATCAATTAAAGCGTATTGAACCTAATAGCCCGGAATATTTGGCACAAATGGGATATTTATTTGTTTTAAAAGGTAATTATGATATTGCTATCCAATTTTTACGAAAAGCTTATGAAAAAGATCCGAAAAATGTATATACAAATTACTATATGTGGGAATATTATAAGAGCATTGGTAAAAAGAATGATGGTATACATCATTATAAACTAGTAAAAGAAAAAGGAATACCTAAACAATTGTAAAACACAGTAGATTTAGGTTTCTAATTTTATTCAGAAATTTTTATAATGATAATGGTCTTTATATGAATTATACAGATAATGTTATTGATAATGATTTTTTGTTATTAGCTGATAGAAAATTGTTAGATATAGTTGACAATAATGAATTAATATTTGATAGAAGGGCTGATCTTAAAACAATTGTTGATATATCTCATTTTATTAATGATCTTAAACCTAAATCAAAGTATAGAAAAATGAAAAGAGATATCTTGATATTTCTTGATATTATCCTTGAAAGTCGGTCTATGAGCAGGAAAGAGTATATAAAATTATCAAATGAGTATTTGTCATATATTCTCATTTTTCTCTCAAAGGAACACAATTTTTTTGAGAAAGGAAGTTGGTTTATATATGGAATATTATATTTTGCATTTGATATTATATTATGGATTGTAGGTTTTGGTAGTTATTATTATTATGCGCCATTATTAACGTTGATTTATGCTGTGAAATATCATATTAAACTTAATAATGCAAAAAAAGAAAATAGGTGTATAAGTTTCTAATTATATTCTTATTTTTTACTAAATAGTTCTTAAAAATTAAAATATTTATTATTGGGAATAGTATGTGTAACATTTATTAAATGTATGTAATATTGATGCATTAGCAATATATAGGTTAGACCAAGAGCTGTAAATATAATAGTTCTTGGGTCACCATTTTTGTAGTTTTTGGATTGTTGTTTGTTATACTTTATTATTTAGAACTTTTTGATAGATAGCTAGTTTATTTTATGCGATTGTTTTGTAAAACAAAAAAGCTGTATGATTTCTGGGCTATTACGAGATTTACCGTAAATTCACCAGCCAAACCTTAAACTTGGAGCGTAGTATCGTGCATATAATGGACGATAGAGACAGAATAGCTATGATAG
>DKJY01000142.1 GCA_002454955.1 Bacteroidales bacterium UBA6680 | reverse complement strand
GTTTGAAGCCCGCAATCGCCTACTTTGCATATACTCAACGATGAGAGAGTTACACAGTATAATAAAGAGAATAGAAGCCAGACCAGCAATGTGGACGGGGGAGAATAGTTTGAGAAGTATAAAAACATTTTTAGATGGTTATTCACTTGCTCTTAGCGAACACAAAATAATTGAATCAGAAGAGAACAGTGAACCCAATTTTCATGATTGGGTTGCAGATAGACTTGGTTTTGGCTCTTCAACAGCCGGATGGCATAATATGATTTTAGCTTATGCAATGGATCTTGATCCTTTAAATGTAGGTTGGGATAGTTACTATAATAACGCTACAGATAATCAGCATACAGAATCTATAAAAATGTTCTATCAGCTTTATTGGGAGTATATAAGCTGTTAATACTTATTGCTTCAGATACTAACTTCTTAATATCTGAATAAATTAATATTATAAAGCATATATGTATTAATACACTAAATAAGTGTATATATTGTTATGTACAGGATATTCTATTTTATATATTTGCACACAACTAAACATATAATTCCAGAAAATAACAGATTTAATACAAATCCCATATATACATAAAAATAATCCCACATGATTGAAAAAGAAAGAAGTAAAAGTATCTATTATAAGGTATCAATTAATATAGGACCATTCTGTTTTAATTCTAATACCAGAGTATATGATGTTGATCAGCATAAGAGTACTATTGTGCCAGGGTTAAAATATTCATTAATAACCATTCTTTTTGGATGGTGGGGGTTTTGTGGATTGAGATCTATGTTTTTCTTTAAAAGTATTAGGAATAGTATTGAGGCATTACACATAAACTTTACTGGTGGAGAGGATATCTCTAAGATTGTTGACGAATATGATTTTGATGAGTATACAAATTATATCTGGAATAATTTATTAAGAAGAACCAAAGAGAGATTAAAGAAAGAGGATGTTGAGATTATACTTGAAATTCAGAATGAATTTGTAAAGTTGAGCGATAATCAGTTTTCATATGAGAATATTGATTATACAATCTCTAATCTTTCAAGGGTTAATATTTATAGGGCTAGCAGAGAAGATTTGTATGATATTTTTGATGCAATAAAGCTGTCTAACGGAGAGAGTTGATAGCATAGTATATTGTTATATTATATAATGTTTGATGTAAATATATAAACACTGTTCAGGTTAAATAAAGAGTAATGTTTAAGATAGAAGTAAAGAGCCAACAAGATGAGGATATCTGTATCCTTATTCGGGTTGAGAATCATTCGTTTAACTATATATGTGATTGTGGTGAGGCAAGAGGGTTAAGTGTTAAAGAGTGTCAGGACACAAAGGCTATATTTATTAGTCATACCCATATTGATCATTTTGTAAACTTTGATACTATTTTAAGGCATCAGATAGGAACAGGTAAAAACGTGGTTATTTGCGGACCAAAAGGTATAATTAATCAGGTTCAGAACAGAATAAAGAGCTATTGCTGGAACCTTATTGAAGAGGGTGCTATATCTTATGAGATAAGAGAGATAGGTGAGGGTGGTAATATTAAAACAGTTACATTAGCACCACCTTTATGGGAACAGGTAGAGATTGGTGAGAGTAACAATTCAACAATATTTGAACAAAAGGATTTTTATGTTGAGTTTGAAATCCTTGACCATAAAACAGACTCAATATCATATATATTTAAGGCTAAGGATAAGATAAAAATAGAGCTTGATAATGGTTTTAAAGGTGGTAAATGGGTTGCCAATCTTAAGGAGTATTATAAGGTTAATAATAACGATGCACTAATTGAGGTTAATGGAATCAACTATCTCTCAAAGAATCTTTTTCATATGATAAAGGTAGAAAAGGGCAAAAGGGTAGGAGTAATTATGGATCATGCTGCAAGTATAGAGAATCATAAAAAGATTAAGAGCAGATTCAGTGAGTGTGATGAGGTGTATATTGAGTGTTTCTATAAAGATGAGGACAGAGACTTTGCAGAGAAGAACTACCATAGTTATGCATCAATGTCTGGGCATATAATGAAGGAGTGTAAAGTTAAGAGGGCTGTTCCTGTGCATTTCTCGCGCAAATATGAGAAAAACGAGATAGAACAGTTAATTGAGCAGTTTGAAAGAGCAAAATGCAGCTAATAGTATTAATGTTGAAATATCTTCTGTTTTAATAAGTTCATAGTAGCTACAGCCATTTAATAACTTAATATAAGTTAAAGCTACTGTTTTCATTTGAGCAAATAACATATATTAGTATATTTAAATGTTTACATGGGTTAAAACATATATCCCTAACTAAATATTTAAGGTTATGAGTTTAATTAAAGATATTCCTGAACTGGTTAATGCCAATGTTATTAATCAGGAGACTGCCGATAGAATTACAAACTATTACAGAGACAAAAAGGTTTCGCCAACCAATAAACTATTTGTTGTTTTTGGCATTCTTGGGGCTATACTAATTGGTCTGGGCATAATATTAATTATTGCTCATAACTGGGATCAACTATCAAGAGTATCAAAAACTGTTATTGGTTTTGCTCCGTTGGTAATAGCTCAGATAATTTGCGGTTATGTAATATTGTATAAACGCAATAGTACTGCGTGGCGAGAGGCCGCTTCTGTATTTCTGTTTTTTTCTATTGGGGCATGTATATCAATTATTAGCCAAACATATAATATACCAGGAAACTTGAGCTCTTTTATGTTAACATGGGTACTTCTCTCAATTCCGTTGGTATATATTATGAACTCTTCTGTTACGTCGTTGCTATATATTATAGCTATTACATATTATGCCGGAGAAACCGGATATTGGTCATATCCTGTAGAAGAGTCGTATACATATTGGTTGTTGCTGTTAGGGGTTATACCTCACTACTATATTTTGTATAAACAAAAGCCAAAGAGCAATTTTATGATTATTCATAATTGGTTGATTCCTCTGTCGGTAATAATTACTTTGGGAACTGTTGCTAATAATCAGGATGAGTTTATGTATATAGCATACATAACACTATTTGGTTTGCTATATCTTATAGGGAGTAAAGAATTTTTTGTTAAACAGAAGACCATAAATAACGGCTACAAGATATTAGGATCTGTAGGAACCATAGCTCTGTTGTTATCTTTAAGTTTCGACTGGTTTTGGAATGAATTATCTACAAAAACATTTGGTTTTAGTATGATATCATCAGCTGAATTTATTACTGTATTAATATTACTATTATTTGCAACATTCCTGCTAATCAGTAATATGAAAGATAGATCGTTTAAAGATATAGATCCAGTTTCAATAGTATTTATGTTGTTTATATTGGCATTTGTTGTAGGACTATATTCAGAGTACGCGGTTATACTAATAAACCTCTACCTATTTGCTATAGGTATCTTAATAATAAAAGAGGGTGCAAAGAGAGATCATCTGGGAATTATGAATTATGGATTAATGATTATTACAGCATTAATAGTGTGCAGATTCTTTGATACAGATCTTAGTTTTGCAATAAGAGGTGTTCTGTTTGTATTGGTAGGTGTAGGATTCTTTATAGCAAACTATAGTATGCTTAAGAAGAGACAAAAAGAGGATTCTGTTTAACTGTTTTAATTATCTATTTACGTTTAGCACAGCAAAAAATATAGAGAGATGCAAAAAAAGAAGATTATAATATTGGTTTTTATACTGGTTGCTCTTGTTCAGTTATATATTCCTGCAAAAATGATATGGGAGAAAGAGGATATTATTGATTCTGGTACTGAGTATAAATTTGAAACAGAACCTGTTGATCCGTCAGATCCTATTAGAGGAAAATATATAACCCTTAACTATAAAGAGAATACCACAGAATGTGAAAACGAGAAAGATTGGACAGTAGGAGATAGGGTATTTGTATCATTTATAACTGATACAACCGGTTTTGCTAATATAGATGATATATCTAAATACGAACCTATTGATAATGATTCATATCTGGAAGCTAAGATTGGATATGTAACACAAGATGGTAGTAATATGCTTACTATTAATTACCCTTTTACCAGATTCTATATGGAAGAGTCAAAAGCTGGTTATGCTGAAACTCTTTATCAAACAGTACAGATAGACTCAAGTGTAACAACATATGCTCTGGTAGTTATAAAAAAAGGCAATGCGGTGTTAAAAGATGTATTAATTGATGGTGTATCAATAGCCGATAAAGTTGAGGAGATTATAGAGTAATTTTGAAAAAGGTTGAGAGATACCTTAAGTATAAGTTGATGAATGAGAATAACTCTTTATAAGTATTTTTTTATTTGTACTTTTGTTTAATTATTCAGCTATATTTTATAAATATGCATGTGAAGCAAAAAGGAGGTATGGATTATAAGAATATTATTATAAAAATAAGACGCATTGTTCGCTCAATTAATATTGAGTCAAAAAAGATACAGAAAGATTATGGTGTAAGTATTCCGCAAATATTATGTTTGGAATATTTAAAAAACTCTCCAAACTATCAGGCTACTCAGAAGAATATTAGAGACCATCTAAAATTAAATTCAAGTACTGTAACTGGTATCATAGGAAGGCTTGAAAAGAGAGGTATGTTAGCTCGTTTACCAAAGTCAGGTGATAAGAGAGTTACTACAATTACACTTACATCAATAGGAGATGAGCTTTTGCAGAATACTCCGGATTTGTTACAGCAGAGACTGGCAATAAAACTGAAAAAGATTCCAGAGAATGATCTTGTAAAGATAAGTGAATCATTAGAGCTACTTGTAGAGATGCTTGAGATAGAAAACATTGATGCTTCACCTTTACTTACGGCTGAGGATGTAATAAAAGAAGAGTAGATTAATACTGATCTTAACTGATAACAATATTTATTTATATATGCAATTCACCTTTAAGAACCGGAAAATATATTCATTAAAGGTGAATTGTTTCGTATAAATACACCTCTATATATAATTGTAACCGCATATATTATTGAAATATAATGTCAAGTATTTTTGTTTGTATTAACAAGAATATGTTTCTGTAGAACATATTATAAAAATGGCTATTCATATAATTTAGAATATAATTAACATGAGGTTTGTTTTGTAATATTTATAGCTGTTGTTCAGCTTTTTACAACATGTGATGTGCTATTGTGTCTAAATTAAAGAAGTCTATGGAGTTGAATCTTATAGAAAATATTTGTAAATTTGTTGTGTAGAAACAATATTGTATCTTTTAACTATTGACTCATCTTATTTGATTAATACATTATCTGATAATAAACCAGAATTATTTTATGAAACAAATGTTTACTAAGTGTTTTATTTTGTTAACTTTAAGTGCGTTTGCAACAGCAGACTCTTTTTCTCAAAAAACAAAGAAGTTTGAATTAGGTGGAGCACTTAGGTTTAATTATCGTTATAAGGATTGGGATAAAAATAGTAAAGATGTCGGAGGCGATGCAGTTTTTGATGTATTTAAATTAAATGCAAAAGCCAGTTATTCAAAGCTTTTTCTTGATGCAGAGTATCGTTTCTATCCGTCAGACTTTGGAGGAGGTATGTTACATCATGGATATGTTGGCTTTAAATTTAATGAAGAAATGCAGATACAGTTGGGCGTAAATCAGGTTCCTTTCGGAATTTTACCTTTTGCATCGCATAGCTGGTTCTTTAATCTGGCATACTATGTGGGTTTAGAGGACGATTATGATATGGGAGTGAAATTTCTGTACAATAGCGATAATTGGGATTTAGCATTTGCATGGTATAAAAATGCTGAAGGCGGAAGAGCATACAAAACCTTCTCAAATAGCAAAAAGGGTTATGGTGTTGATGATGCCAGATACTCATATGATTTATCAGGAGATACAGAAGAGAAAGGACAGTGGAATGGTCGTGCTGCATATAAGTTTAATAGTCATGAAGTTGGACTGTCAGGGCAATATGGTAGTTATATAAATCATGCTACTGATAAAACCAAGTCTCATTATGCATTTGGAGCACATTACCATGGTAAGTTTCTTGCAGAAAAACAACTAGATATAAAGCTTGAGGCATTAAAATATGGATATAACGGAAATAGCGGTGATGTAATTACAATGGCTGCATACAATTATACTTACAATATAGCAGAAGAGGCTTCACTATTTTCTGTAGGTATTGCTTACACTATACCTATAAACTGGACATATATAAACGCTATTCAACTATACGATAATTACCACTATATGTATAAATACGGATCGGGCCAAAACAACACTCAGATGAATGTTGTAGGAATGATGATATCAGCTGATCCGGTATTTGTTTATATAGATTATGCATCAGGAAAAAACCATGATTGGTTAGGACCCTGGGGAGCATTTGGCAAGAATTCAGATCGCTACGGTTTAGGTCGTGGTGCTGAATCTGCAGAATGGCACTCCTGGTTTAATATAAATTTAGGCTACTACTTTTAAATAATAAAAACATGATAAACATTAAACTATTCACACCACAACTAAAACCAACTCAAGTAGAGAAAGAGGATATTGCAGATTTTCTTTTTGAGCATCTTGGAGAGTTTGGTGACCCTAAACCGGACATTGAGAAATGCATAAGTTATGCCTTAAAAGAGAGCCCTTCACATGGTGGATTTATTTTAGTATCAAAAGATGATGATACAATAACAGGCTCTGTGATAATAAATAAAACCGGAATGGAGGGATATATACCAGAGAATATATTAGTTTATATTGCTACGCACAAGGGCTTTAGAGGAAGAGGCATTGGGAAAGAGCTAATGAAGAAGGCTCTTGAGATTGCCGAAGGAGATGTTGCCCTGCATGTTGAACCAAATAACCCGGCCAAATTTCTTTATGAGAAAATTGGATTCTCTAGTAAATATTTAGAAATGCGTTTTCAACAAAAAAGATAGAGATGGCTTTTATCACACTGAATCCAAATAAACTAAAAGATAACTACAGCTATCTGAGTAATCTTTTTGAGAAAAATAATATTGCCTGGGCTGTTGTAACTAAATTGCTATGTGGTAATAAAATTTTTCTTGAAGAGTTGATTAAGCTGGGAGTAACACAGGTATGCGATTCAAGAGTTCTGAATCTGAAGACAATAAAATCGTTAGATAGCAGTATTGAAACTATCTATATTAAACCACCTCCAAAGAGAGCTATAAGGCAGATAGTTAAATATGCCGATATAAGTATAAATACTGAGTTTGAGACAATATTATTGTTATCTGAAGAGGCTAAAAAGCAGAATAAAACGCATAACATTATTATTATGATAGAGCTTGGTGAGCTAAGAGAAGGTGTTATGCGCGATGACTTTATAGACTTTTATGAGAAGGTTTTTAAACTACCAAATATAAAGGTTGTGGGTATTGGTACAAATCTTACGTGCCTTTACGGTGTACTGCCAAATCACGATAAACTAATTCAGCTAAGCCTCTACGAGCAGCTAATAGAAGCTAAGTTTAACAGAGAGATACCATTTGTATCTGGTGGAGCATCTGTAACTATACCACTTATATTTAATAATCTGTTACCTTCCGGTATAAACCATTTTAGAGTAGGAGAGAGTCTGTTTCTTGGAACCGATGTATATAACAACAATACGCTTGAAAATATGCATAATGATGTTTTCAGGTTATATGCCGAGATAATTGAACTTATAGAGAAACCTACAATTCCTATGGGAGATATGGGAGTTAATGTAGAGGGTGATAGTTATGAGTTTGATGAGAATGAGATTGGTAATACCTCATACAGAGCTATTCTTGATTTGGGACTACTGGATGCAGAGGAGAGCCATCTGGAGATTGTTGATTCTGATCTGGAGTTTGCAGGTGCTAGTTCAGATATGTTGGTAGTTGATTTAGGAACCAATCCTAAAGAATATAAAACAGGAGACCTTATAGAACTAAAAGTTGACTATATGGGTGCTCTTAGAGCTATTAGCTCAAGATATATTGAGAAGAAAGTAGTTGTAGAGGTATAAAATACCTCTATAATTTACTTATGTGGGAACGATAATAAAGAGAAAGCGAAATAATAATATGAGTAAAAGCACGAAGCTGGCACAGAGAACTATTGCTGTTGCCTTGAGGGGGAGTAAGAGAAAAGATAAGGATTATACAAGAAGTGATGAGAAGAGTTTTTTTGGAATAAAAGCAAACGGAGTAGTATTCCTTAGCTCTTTTCTGATAATATTTGCTCTGGTAGCTATAACTCTTGTAGTTGGTAAACCCATGGAACAGTGGTTTGCCAAAACCCAGAATTATGTATCAAATAACATCGGCTGGTTTTTTATATTGGTTATGAATCTGTTTCTTGGCTTTGCTATGTTTCTTGGTTTTGGGAAATATGGTAGAGTTAAACTTGGAGGAAAAGAGGCTAAACCAGAGTTTAGTATGAAAGCCTGGTTTGCAATGTTATTTAGTGCGGGTATGGGTATTGGACTTCTTTTCTGGGGAGTTTCAGAACCAATATTCCATTTTGGTAGTAACCCATTCTATTCCGGAACATCTACAGTTGAAGCTGCAAAATCGGCAATGGGAGTTACTTTTTTACATTGGGGTGTACATGCATGGGCAGTATATGCCATTGTAGGATTGTCTCTTGCATATTTTACATTTAACAAAAAGTTACCACTAACCATACGATCTGTATTCTATCCGATATTTGGCGATAGAATATATGGATGGATAGGTGATGTAATTGATATTGTTTCTGTAATAGCTACGCTTTTTGGTCTGGCAACATCATTAGGTTTTGGTGTGCAGCAAGTTAATGCTGGTCTATCTCACCTGTTTGGTATAGAGTATGGTAGTACATGGCAGATAGGTCTTATTACTGTAATTACACTGTTTGCAACTTTATCTCTTATACTGGGACTTGATAAAGGCATCAGACGACTTAGTGAGTGGAATATGAGGTTAGCTCTTATTTTGTTAATTTTTGTTCTTGTTATTGGACCTACGGTTTTTATATTTAAATCGTTTGTTCAGAACATAGGACATTATCTTGCAAACTTTTTTGAACTTAGTTTCTGGACAGAATCATTCACGGGAGTAAAAGAGGATAAACATTGGCAAAACTCATGGACAATATTCTACTGGGCATGGTGGATAGCATGGTCGCCTTTTGTTGGTATATTCATTGCCCGCATATCAAAAGGGAGAACCATAAGAGAGTTTGTTCTTGGAGTGTTACTTGTGCCAACACTGCTTACATTTTTATGGATATCTGTATTTGGAGGAAGTGCAATATATCAGGAACTTATGGGGAACTCACAGATATCAGAGGCTGTTAATGAGAATGTTGCTACTGCAATATATCATCTGCTAGAGCAGTATCCTTTACCTTTTATATCATCAATACTTACTGTTTTATTGGTTGCTAGCTTCTTTGTAACATCATCTGATAGCGGATCTATGGTGGTTGATACACTTACCTCTGGTGGAAAATTGGATGCACCAGTTGGTCAGAAGATTTTCTGGGCATCGATGGAGGGAGTTATAGCTATTATTTTGCTAATTGGTGGCGGACTTGCAGCACTACAAACAGCTACAATTCTAACAGGATTACCATTTGCTATAATATTAATTATTATGTGCTTTAGCCTCTACAAAACACTAAAGAGAGATTATGAGATAGCTAAAAACTCTGAACAAGCTAAGAAATAATAAACATATTAGTGGTGGTAATTCACCATTACTATTAAAATAGAGTAAGGTGTCTGATTATGTATCTGGCACCTTTTTTATTATATAATATGCCAGATCTTATTTATTACCAAAACATAATTTTGTATATTCATATCAATGCAGGGGGTAAGAGTATATCCTGACCAAGTATAATTCTAAATGCTATTTAGAAACTAATTAATGTATTTCAACATAAATATAGAATCAATAATATATCAATATTTGAATAAGAGTTCTATATACCACATTAAAGCTATATTTACATTTGGTTTTATAAAAATACTTTAGGCAAATGAACAATAACGGAAAAACATTAGAGACATTCTGTCCGTCAAGCAGAGCGGATTGGCGCAACTGGTTAATAAATAATCATAAAAACAGCCAATCTGTTTGGGTAGTGTTCTATAAAGCCTCGTCAGGTAAATCAAACTTAACATGGAGCGATGCTGTTGACGAGGCTCTCTGTTTTGGATGGATTGATAGTACAAAGAAGAGTATTGATAATGAACGATTCAAACAATATTTCAGCCATCGTAAACCCAAAAGCACATGGTCCCGGATTAACAAAGACAAAGTAGAATGTCTGATTAAAGAAAAACTTATGACACCCTCTGGTTTAAAGGTCATTGAAAGAGCAAAACAGGATGGTTCATGGACTATTCTGGATAGTGTTGAATCTCTGACTATACCTGATTATCTTGAAGCTGAATTTAAGAAATATAAAGGCTCAAAGGAGTTCTTTATGAGTTTGAGCAAATCGGTTAAAAAAGGACTTATCTATTGGATTATAAGCGCAAAACGTACCGATACAAAACAAAAAAGGGCTACTGATATTGCCATTTCAGCTGGTCAACACCTGAAACCTAAACAGTTCAGGTAACAATACCAAATCTTTTATGAATTTAACCATAAAACATGAAGATGTAATGCCCATTGTTATTAGAACTATTAGATTGAATTCTGTTTTAGAATTGTAATAGGTAAGTACAGAAACAATCTGGCATATTATTTAATGATCTTATATGATTATCCTGCCAATTTTTTACTTCCTATTTATGCATTAGGTGCAGTTAAGATAAAACAGTATTAACATATTTGGTTTACATTATGTGTATAGATAATTACAGGTTGTACTCTAATGTCAACTGTGCAATATTGCATCTTGATTTCTACACGTTGTCACTATTTAGATATAATTTATGAGTATTTTTTACATCTAATAGCAGAGTAGGAGTGTATAGATAAGAGGTTGTTGGTTATATAAAATATCTTCTATGAGAATATTGTTTGTATTTTTGTGAAATATATCTATTCGCAAAAAGTATATATCTGTTTAATATGTTGTTTTGTAGTTGTTTGATTGCGTTGGACTATCTTTGGACTAATAGTGTTGATATGATCTATACGTAACAGGCCTAAATGTTGTGTATGTAAGGTGAAAACCAAACTAAAAAGCTTGAACTGTATTCAGAAACGATCCTACTTTTTATAATAATAGGAGATGACTTTATGCAAAAAAGCACTACTTGTAAAGTAGTGCTTTTTTGGGTAACTATCTTAATGTTTTAGATGTGTTTTATCTAGTGTAGTTATCAAATTGGTATTGTTGTTTGTGGTAAGTAATCTTAAATATGGTCCACTTAAGTTACAATACAACTAAACTATATTATTGTAGGCTATCATGATAGCTGCAATATTATTTTAAGCTTTTGTTGTCTGTTTATCTAATCATGTTTATATCATCCTTTATCTGTTTTCTGAATACAAAATACATAACTATATATAGTAACATTCCTACCGTAAAGAATAGTCCCGGGCTAAGTTGGTTATCTTCTTTTCCAACAAGTTTGTAGTATTTAGATTGACTGATAAAAGATTTAATTAATGTAATAATATATCCGATTAACGATAGCCAGAAAGCAATAACAATAATAAGTTGTATTAATTCAGTGCTTGTTAAAATTGTTGGAGTTAGAATTTTAACAATAAGAATTAATAGATAAAACATAAAGGCTAGTTTAGATTGTTTATCAAACAGTTTAAAATACTGTTCTGCCTGATCATATGATCTGTTTTCGAGGTTACCGCTAAATTTTAGATCTTCAATATTGTAACCACGACTCTCTAATATCTCTATTGCAGAATCTCTTATCTCTTCATTATATCCGTACTGACGATAATTTTTTACAACATCTTTAAGCTTAGCATTATCAAGGTTTTTTAATCGTTCGGTCTTGTTTTCCATAGCATTATATGTTTAGGGTTTTAAATTATTTATCCTATCTGTTTGTATTGTTCTATTATCAAAGCCTGATTAATTGCCAATAATAGATTGTACTGTTTAGTATACCTTTGTAAAGATATTAGTTTTTGTAGAATAATATATATCTGAACAACTAAAACCCCGATTCAGAGCAACACTTACTGTATTAGACGGGGCAGGAACTCACATGATTTAGCCATCTTTGTGTGTGAGAAAAGCCTTTGCTTATGCTTTGTTTCATAAGGTTTTAAATCTTGTTGTAAGTTTATACTATATGCACAGCATCTCTCCCTAAAAACTATACAGATACCAGTTTCCATATCGTTTTACCAATACCATAGTTTCGTTACTACGGCTTTCGCCTCTTGGATGATTAAACCAGAAAGGAACATTTGCATACTCTACACCGCTTTGTGTTTTGTAAGTTACCTTTCCGTTTATTTTGCCTGTTTTAAACATACTTACAAACTCATCAACTGTCTTATTGTTATTGGTGTCGGAGCTTTTTGTCTCTTTTGCTGCTTGTGAGATAGAGCTCAGATACCTAACATCTCCATCTTGTTCGCCAAAAGGATCTGTAAGACACTGCATAATGGCAAAATCATTTGATTGTGCTGCATAAAATATAGCGTTCACTACACTCTGCGGATCGGTAAAGTTTACCTTAAAGGCTTTTTTACTCTGTGCATTTACACCAAAGCTAATTGATGCTAATACTGTTAAAATAATTATTAGTTTTTTCATAATGTTTATATTTTTTGTTATTCACCTAAATGTCAGTTCTAGCGGAGTATAAGATTACACATTTCTACTGCGCTCAATGTTACAAAATTGGTGTTATACATTTAATCATTTTCATGAGTGGATTATCATTCTCATTTCCTCTTAATAAATTTGCAATTCCCCAAAGCTGGTATTCTAACTGTCTTTTTGGGTCTTCTGACATATATTCTGAAAATCTTATTTATAACAACTTAATCAGAGGGTTAACTCTGCTAAAATGGTGTAGTAAAATGTATATCTGTATAAACCTATATTATAGTTATAGCCTGTTAAATATGTAGTGTACAGGTTACTTTAGAGATGTTATAGAGGCTTGTATTAATTAACACCCTATACCAACTGGTTTTGTTTTACTCTTCTACCACTGCTTGCAACAAATATATAAAAATAGCAATATTATATATAATAAAGTATAGTGTAATTTATAGCTGCAATGCACTTGTGCTTTTAATAGTACTCTATTAGTGGTAATTATAGTTAACGCTGTTGTTTGGCATATATTCTAATACCAAAAGCAGATAGTTTAATGGGTAATATGCAGAGTTTATATATATTACAGAACAGGGTCTTTTTTATTATAGTAGATTCTCTTGTTTAACCAGAGATACCTTTTTGTGTATTATTAGTTCCATCTGTCTTAAATAGCATGTTTCTGATAGGAGAGAGGCAGCTATTTTTTCTTTTACTGTGGCTTTTTGTATCGTAACGGTGCTTCATGTTTTGTACTGTCAGCTCCATCTGTCTTAATAGTATGTTTTAGTTGAGTGAGTGGTAGCTATTTTTTTG
>DKJY01000055.1 GCA_002454955.1 Bacteroidales bacterium UBA6680 | reverse complement strand
TTCTAAACTCAATATATACATTCCTGTATTGATCTTTATAGACATATTTTACTTTATCAATTTTATCTATTGAGCCTAAACCAAATAGCAACCATACCGATAATACTATACTAACTCGCATTTCTATACTTTTTATTTACAGTCACAACACTATTTAAGGTATTGAGATCTTATATTTTACAGGTCTATTTTTGTTTTATATATTCGTTACCATGCCACATTATTATATCATCACTCTTTATTATAAGATATTCAGAATATAATCTAATACAGGTTAAATACTCTGTTGTTAGATCTGGTATAGTAATTTTAAAATAGTTTGACTCATCATTAATAATATTGTAAAAACCACATAGTATAGTTGACAAAGCTGAATTACCTAAAAACTCATCATTATTAACTACTACTGTCAAGGCAAAATTTGAGCTCGCAAAATCACTTTTGGGTATTTTAATGATATTATCTTTAGATAAAAAAATATCGCTACCTGTCTCTATCTGGTATCGTAAAGGACTCTTCATATCTTTATAATTAATCATTATCATTTCTTCAAACTTATTACTTATGATAAAGTAGATCATATCGGAATCTTCTATTATCTCTTCCTCAACTAAAATATTATTGATAAAATCATCCTTTGAACCAAAGGATTCCTGATAATGACTGTTCAAAGTAATTACATTGGAGTCCACACTATATCTACCAAAAGATAGAGTATCTGAATAACCCATTGTCGGTTTAATATTCTTTTCATAATAAAAGGTACTATCGTGATTAAAAATTAGGTGTTCCTCAACTTTATTTTTTTTAAACGTATATTTCCCCTTAATACATTGTCCATTCAACATTGTAATATTACATCCATAAACAGTAATAATCAGTACTCCTATTATATATTTTAAACTCATATCTTATAAATTATATTTATCTCTAAATTCTTGATAAAGAAAATTACCATGTGAATCTTGTATATTAACAACATAATTGGGTGTTATATCAAATATTGAACGAACATTAATCGCAGAATCTGCAATGCCACCATCTCCCATACAATCATATCTAACACTATAGGCATGTGTATCAGCAGTAAACACTCTAGTATACAAGTCTATTTTATCTATGAATTGAGTACTATGCTCTTTCTTATTATGTATAGTTCTGGTTAAGCACGTTCATTAATATCTACTTACGCTCATTCATATCAAATAATTCACCTCCATTATTGCTAATTATCTCTCTTACCAACCTCTTAAGTAAATTCATACTTCTTAATGGTTTACCTCTTTTAACCGGATCATTAAATAGTCTGTTAATTAACTTATCGACATTATAGTTGTAAATGTTATTTCCATTTTTATCGACATATGGAATATTATAACCGTACAAATTACGCTTCTGTGACATATAACTATTTATAACATGTCCGTTATGATATATCTTTATAAGAAACTGATATTCTATTGCATGACCTGAATACATAGGACCTCTGGCAAAGTATATTTTTATCACATCCAGATAGTTATCTATATTACTAAGTTTTTTGTATATATACTCTTTCTGTTTTACATTCCAATCATAATTAATCTTATTCCTATCATCATACAAATCAAGTAATTCTTCGGGTTTAGTCTTAATCAGATCAACATCTACTCTAAACTTTGTTAATATATTCTTCTGAGTATCTACTTTTTCTAACTCTGAAATAAACCTCTTAATTCTGCATTTACTTGTTACTATAACTTTACGCGGAAACGCCAATAAGTAGTTATCCTGATATGTATCTCGTACTATAACTATACTATCTGCTATATTATTTGCGTTTGTAATGCTAAACAATAAACTAAATATAATTACTATAAATATTCTCTTCATATATCTCAATTTGTTTTTAAATGTCATAAGGAACACTCACTTTAATCTTTTACGTGTATAAACAACCATTCAAATACTTGTTCTTTGATCTCTAAATCATTTAATTTTACAACTACAATAAAGTTTTAAAAACACCTTAAATATGTTTTAGTAAACTTTATCAAGGTGTTTAACTACTATATAGCATTATTCAATTCTTATCAACACCATTAGAATAAGTAATACACTGCATGTTTGTCTGGTATCTTACTAATTTTTGATTTTGGCAATAAAATCTCTTCCTCTTCTTCTATCTTTATAGGTATCAGCGATTTACCTTCAATAAACCACTTTCTAGGATAATTATATATTGTAGAGAATGACTCATCTCTTGGAATATAAAACTCTATCACATTCATATCCGATCTTTTATTTAGATAAAAAACACTATCTGTAAACATATCCATTATATAATGGATATAGATTTTAGATATATCTTGTACATCAGTGTAAATTACTCCTTCAAAATCTGTTTTCATATTTATTGAATCATTTATTACAACCTTATCTGAATAAAGAGGTAATATATCTGATCCATAATCAATAAACTTTAGTTTTATTCCATCTACAGAATCAACTTTATATTGTTTTATCATTTTATCTCTTTTGGATACTATTACATCTAACAGTAAAGTATCACCATTACATTTCCAGTATCCATTTACAATTCTTTTACCTGTTATGTAACTATTAACATAGTATACAAATGTATTATTCTCTAATAATCGTAACTGATAACGTTGACTATTATTCTTACAGTATACACCACATAACTCTTTATTACTCTTGGAATAGGTATTAAATGTAAAACAACACAACAGCAATGTGTAAATAATAATTTTTAATTTCATTATGTATAGGTTTATTTTATGTTCAGATAAAGTTTGCTTATCATAAATCATTTTTTCATCTTAAACATTCTATTTTATTTGTGTTTAATTCTTTGAATGCACTTCGTTTTATATTCTATTCTTATTTTATATTCATCTGTGGATAAATTGTAACTTTCTTGCCTTTTATTGGCATTCTAAATGCCATATTATATCCTTCTGCAACAGAACGTGCAGAAATAATGAACCCTGATTTTAATTGTTGTGCACCTTGCCCATCATAATTATCTAATGTCATCGATTCTCTGTAACATTTTATATAAAGATCCTCATCCATTTCATCACCACCAAACCATTTTCCTCTATCATATCCTTCTTTCTCATCTGCCAAATCATAAAAGAGAAGTTTTCCACCCCTTGAAATTCCTTTTTGTTCTAAACCATTTTTCCAGATCAAAATTGATGTTTTACCTGTCATAAACTGAAAAGCATGTTTTGCCTCATGCGCAAACAAATCAAGATCAGCACCTTCCGGAAGTCTTATTTCAACATTAAGGTTATTTACATTAAAAAAAGTACGTCCTCCATCTGAGCCTGATTTCTGATTCCCAATCTTTGAAGAATTAAGCTCTGGATCAATTACAACGTGATAATACTGTTGTTCATCATTCTCCAGTTCTGCCAGCTCTTCTCTAATAAGTTTAAACTCTGCGTTCATTTCTATTAGGTTCTCTTTAAGCTTTTTCACCTTTTGCTTGAGCTCATCCAACTTACTAGTCAATCTTTCTGTTTTACCACCATTTCCAATTTTATTTCTAATAGATTCTATTTTCTTCTCCTTTCTTTCAATCTTTCTCTCTAAATCTTTTCTCATTGATTCCATCTTATCATCAAGTCTCTTTCTCCATGCAGCACCTGCTTCTGTCCATCTATTTCCATCAGAATCTATCAACATAACAGGGTTATTAGAACAGTATGCATAAGGTGTTGTTGCATAATAATCACTTGCTAAATTATCAACATTAAACCATCTGCCCAGAGCAGGATTGTATTGTCGGGCATGGAAATCGTATACCTGAGTATTGTTTTGCCACTCTTTGCCACCGTATTGGTATGGCTGATCTGCATTGGCTTTGTTGCCATTTGCAATTGTTAACCCAAATGGGTAGTAGTCGGTTGTTTGTAACAGTGCCAGATTACCACTCTCATTGGTACCTATTGTGGCACGTATATTACCCTGATGATCTTTTATAAAATACTCGTAGCTGAATTTACTGTTATTTACAACTACTCTGCCTCCTTGCGTATGAGCAAAGTATTTAAGATCTAATTTATTTGTTGTATGGTCTGTTTCATATACAAATCCTGCTTCGTAGCGTGTATATATACTCTTCATTGTATAAGGATCGTAAACAACACGGGTTAGTTTAACCCCTTCGGCAGTATAGTTGTATGATATCTCTTTGCCATTAAACAGTATTACGCGTATTGGCAGGTTCTGATTATTATACTCTATGCTATATACCTCGCGCGAGCTGTCTGCAATAAGGTTTCCAAGATCGTCGTACCAGAATTTTCCTTCCGGTTTTCCGAAACCGTACTGATCTTTAAAACTGTTTGTGCTGGCATCTGTAACAGATAGTAACTTATTACCCTTTGTTCCATCTGCTGCTGCATAGTTATAGGTAAGGTCATCAATTAAAGCTCCGTTGGCACCACCATTACGTTGCATACGGGTTATATTGCCCATGTTGTCGTAATCAGCATGCATATTAAAACGCCCAACATCCTCGTTAAGGTTATCGCCTGCAGCATATTTAGCATCTGTAAGGCGGTAATAGTCATCGTATTCAAAGGCATATGCCTGTTTTTTACTATCGCCACTACGCCACTCAACAGACGATATATAACCATTCCATAACTGTTTTGCTGTAGTCTCGCTACTAACCAACTGTTTGGTATAGTTTATATGCATAGCAAAAACATCGTTGCTGTTTTTGTCGTTCACATTGTTAATATCTGTAAGCTGTCCGCGTATATTATATGCATAATCAACTGTTTGCAGAAAAGTTCCGTCCGCTTTTTTATGCAGCTTTGTTGTCTTTAGTTGTCCAACAGCATCATACTCATATGTAGCCATGGTAACACGTCCGTTAGCATCGCCGGCAATCTCCTGGTCAACACTTAACAAACGCCCCATTCTGTCGTAGGCATGATACTGGCTTATCTCCATTTGGTCAAAAGCTCCGCTTTTTAGTTTACGGTTGTATAAAGATAGGCTTTTTTCTGCGTTACCACTAAAATTATACTTAATATGTGTACGGTTAAGAATATTTTTATCGAATATACTTGTTGATACTGTAGATATAAGTTCGCCCTTTTTGTTGTAGTAGAATGCCGATTTGTTATATGTTCCGGCTTTTACACCACCCTCTATACGCACAGCTTTACTTGTTATCTGTCCGGTAGGTTTTGCCACTCTGCCTTCGTATCCTCTGCCGGCATGCTTAAAATGCAACTCAGGTATATGGTACTTATCGTATACAGTTATTACATCGTACTGTATACTCTCTACATAGTCTGTAAAACTCTTTGCCGGAAATACATTTGACGAGTAGTAAACCGTATGTTTATCTGTTTTTGTGCCATTCATATTGTCCTGCATAGCCAAAATATGATAGTCTATAGGGTCTACAACCTCAAAGAATTTAGCATTGCTGTTAAGCACAAGTTGCTGCAACTGCTCACGCGTATGGTTCCCCTTTGCTTTATAACTTCCGGTAATAATAACACGCCCAAACTTATCGTACTTTATAAACGACCACCGGTTATTGTTTTTGAGTTTAATGTTACGGCTCAGAACAAGGCGTCCTAATTTATCGTACACATACTCTACACTACCTTTAATTCCGGGCAAAAATTTCTCTGTTACAGCCGATACATCATCAGAGTATCTGTAGCTATATATAAACTCATTAAGTGGTGTTCCGCTACATTTTATAATATAACCCGCACCACTCTGTTTTATTATATCAACTGCTGCCGATGGAATAGTGTGTACTATACGTCCAAAATCGTCGTAAATAAACCAGTTCTCAACATTGCCACTCTTTGTCATTACAGCCTGTCCTATACTGTTGGTAGCAGACAGAGCCTGCTTGCCATTCTCATCGGTTGTGCGGTTAAGGAAATGCGTATTTGCCGGATAGTAGCCGTTGTATACCCAGTTTGTTCCGTTAAACTGAAACATTGGTACCTGATTTGCCTCATTAAGCCCGTAGTTCATATTGCTATTGTGCCCATCCTGATCCTGCCCAATACCACGCGAATTAAACACACGTTGCAGTGGCGAACTCTCTGTTACCGTTTCGGTATAGGGCATATTGTCAGTTATTATGCCATCGGTATTGTTTTGGTAGTAATTAAGCTGCTCGGCTTTTATATTCTGCATATAAGCACCACGTCCTCGGGCAGCAAAACCTGCATATTCGCGCATAATGGTATCGCCGGGTACGGCATCGCTGAATGTTATAAACGATCGTCCATCGGCTGTTGCATTAAGCAGATGGCTCTGCACCTTATTTCCAAAACCATTGTAGTAGTTTACTGTTGTAAGAACACTGTTATCTACAGCACCCATACGGCTAAGTACTTTAACCTTTTGGGTTGCCACATACTCTATATCATATGCTCTTGATTTGTCAAGATTAACAGCATCCGGTGTATTACTATCAGAAAATATCTTTGCAGAGAATCCTATCTTTGATTTAACTGAGAAACCGTGTTTAAGAACAATCTTTTTTGTTGCCCTAACCTTTGTATCAACAGGTATGTTTTCTGATAACTCTATTATCTGGTTATCTGATTTTGATACCTGATCCTGCCCAAAGGAGTAACAACATACCAAAACAGATATTATTATTGTTAATATATTCTTCATATGTCTAAATCTTTCTTTTAAAAGTCATATGCAACTCGCATATTAGTTATTCTTCTGTGTGAGAAAAACATTTGCTCATGCTTCGTTTCATCTGTTTAATATATTTATGGATTTAATGGGTTTGGTAACTCACCTGTTCCTCCGTTATTATGATCGTCATAATAATCTACAAAATATGCTTTGTGCGATGTAATCAGATCCGGGGTTTTAGTATAAGTATCTCTATCCAAAACTTTATCGAATATCCAGATATAGTATCTGTTTTTCCCCTGCGAGAACTCGCGCAAATAATAGTAAGTATCTGCCTTAACATCTGTTTTGTATATCCAACGTCCAACTGGTTGTGGTATATTACCTCCCGAAGATGCATGATCTGTATGTTCATAATATATTATCACATCATAATTACCACTACCACCATTTACTTTATATTTTATCATTGGCATATGCAGATCATCTTTATCATATCTGTATACAGTTCTGTTCTGAAGATACTGGGTAGGATTCATAGACAAATCTGTTATCTGACCTGTTATCTCTTTTACAAAAGGATTACTCTTTACGTCTACATTTACAGTATGTATAGATATCAACAACCCGTCAGTTGAATATCCAAAACTCTTCACAACATTTAGTCCGGTTTTTGTGAAAAGAAACTTATCAGACGATACGCTCTCACCATTCAATGTTACAATATCTCCTACAGGATGGTAATAGTTAGATAAATTCCAAACCTTACTGTCAACTGTCTTTACCAACTCTGCGTTAAACCCACGTTGGTTACATATAATAGGTGCATTTTCCACTCCCGGACGATTACGTTCTGTATAACTTAGTACATTCCATTCATCATCATATATTGCCACAATGCGGTCAAGAATATCATATGAATAGTGTGTTGTTTTATTGCTATTTATATCAGTTTCTGATTTTACAAGCATATTATCTGTATATTCATACAATTTAGCCACTGCTCCGTCTGGTATATTTGCATGTCGGTTATATGGCATAAGATTGTACAGAGCCTTAAGATCTTTATAGTTACAATTCTGAGCAGACATAAGTACACTCTGGTTAATATCAGAAATAATATTGCTACTGTATACTCCATTTATATCAATCCATTCAAGCTCGCCACAACCTTTTGAAAAACGTGTTACCTCTTTGTTAACTGAAGTATGAACTGTATCAACTATAAGTCTGTTAGTTGCATCTATATAAGCCGGCACATATGATGTATTTTCTAATTTAATTGGTCCTGTCTTTGATAAAAATTTGTAAGGAACAATGCTCTTTGAATGTGCTAATATCTCGTTACTGGCACTACTAGTTGAAAATACTTCATTATATCTATGCCTTTTATACATTACAGCATTTGCTGCTACAAGGTATTTTATACCATTGCTCTTCTCCAGATAGGTTATACTCTCTACAGGAGCCAATATATTATTGTGGTACAGCATCTCACTTATTAATGGATTGCGTGATTTAGGATTCAAATTACCATCAATAGCAGCTATTGCATTATGATAATTTGTATAACACACCTCTTGCTCAGCTTTATACTTATTATCTTTTATCTCCCATCTATTGGTACTTTCATTATATTCAAACTCGCTATTATATTGTTTTAAACAGCTATTAAGGTTATCAAGAGCCTCTTTATATGTTTGCGTATGGTTTCCGAAGCTACCTGTAAATCTTGTCTGCTCTACAAGCTTATCGCCGTTTGGCTTGTACACAATCTTACGCAGTGGCAAGTTATAATCGTTATCTGTATACTCATAACCTGTTACAGTCTCAATATAGTTCTGTCCTATATAATTCCTGCTCTTCTGCGTTGTAAGTAACTTAACATCTGTATACTCTGTATAATAACAAACCGATGCATCTGTATAGAAAAACAGCTGATCGGGCAATGTGCTACCACCGGGCAAAGGCAATGATCCACCTCCACTACCACCACTGCTAATCTCAGTTTTATAGGTTGTAGTAAATCGTCTTCGCAATCCTTTTACGGTTTTACTATTTATATTGCTATATATATTCTCTTGCTCAGAAAGCTTTGCTCCTCCCTTTCTGTGCTTTGACTCAAGAGTTAGTTTGCTGTTATTATAAAGCCCCAGAGATCCTAAATCAAGACCACTTCCTGAAGAGTGTATTGATACGTGTTTTGTTTCAGGAGTCCCACCTTTTGTCTGTACTGTTCTGTTAAATCCTCCGATATAATCTGTTGCCTTACCAAATTTGTATCTCACCGTACCAAAACCACGTTTTGATATAGCAACGTTATTATAGTATACAGGGTGTACTCCATCATGTGTTACACCTCTATAAGCATAACCAATACGAAACACAGAATTCCCAACAGAAGATAGTTTTACACTCTCCCCAACATAAGGGTAAGATATTAATACACCCGAGGAAACATTAGAATGATGATTGTTATAGCTATAAAACTCCTCTACAAAATCATTTGAATTATGCAGATTATAGATCTTTTTACTTCTTATCCTGATTCCTGCACCATTATACTCTGTTCCCTTATGCGTAAAACTATTAGGTTCAAAATTATACTTTATAACAGTTCCATCAGATCCTCTCATACTATTTAATACTCCACATAACTGTAAACCAGGGTTTGATTGTCTATTACTTCCTTGAACAATATCTGATGTTAAAGCTATTGCATCGTACACACTTTGAGATACCGATGTATGCGGAACCAGACCTGATTCATCAGAACCTGTTCTATATCCCCATAAATCCTGGTTATTATTATCAGAAAAACCTGCACCTTTATAATAATTAAAGTGTTGTGTGGTCGAAATGCTTTTGTTAATACCCAATCCTTCATATATCTTTTTTACCTCTACTGAGTCAAGTTTGTAATTAGGTTTATCTGAACTGGTATCGAACTTATTATTGTAAAATGTAAGATCATAACTGAGTACTCTTTTTTTAAGATGTTTAATCTTAATATCTTCAAGAACAACATATGGCAAAGGAATATCTACTCTGTACCCTTCTGAATCTATATAGTTAAACATGTCATCACCAGATGAAGAAGGAGAATCTTTTGTTACCAATGTACGTTGTTGTCCTTTGTAGTTAAAGAACATTTGTACCTGAGAGTTTCCATAAAAATATGGAAGCATATTAGTTTTAAAACTTACTCTATAGGTACGCTGTCCTGTCTCTTTTCTGTCATTTACAATATCAAGATTATACTCAGCAAAGACTCTTATCTCATTATATTTATGTTTAGTAAAAGCATAGTTAGCAGAAACAGCATCATCTGCATGTGAACGTATCTTAGACAAACGCCATCCAGATGTAAATATAAATGTTTCAGATCCATCATTTACCACAGCCTCTTCTCCTTTATCAAAACAGTAACGTTCACCTCCTGGAGGCACAATCTCAAAACTCTCTATACGTCCATCCTTGTCTTTCTTATATGTCACAGATACATTTCCTGAAGGTATTAAATTTACCTCTCCGTCTTTGTTTATTATAAACTTTCCATAAAAATCCTTTGTGTAGAAATAGAATATATCTGGTTCATAATCAACCCCATCAATCTCACTCAACAACTCCGTTTGATATGTTGTTGCTGCCTGATAATCTGGCAATAGCTTATCTGTTTTGTCAGTACTTATATATCCCCGATTTTTTAAATCATCCGGTAATCCTCTTACCACACGAGTTACAACACCTCCAACATTAAGAAACCATCCATGTCCGACGTATGATGACAATTCCTCCTTCATAATACCTGAAGCATTATACACTAATCCCAACTTTTCTGAGCCCTCAGAGAATAATCCCACATTAATATCCGGAATACCTCTACTTATACCTGGTTCGCTCTCAATATACTTTATATATGGTATCAGGTATTTTGACGGTTCAATTCTGTCGATAGGAATATCTATAGATACCACATTCTCAAATTCCTGACAAAATGTTATCTGCCAAAGAACCTTACAGAACAATATTATTATTAATCTCTTCATATGTCTAAGTTTATTTTTTACTTGTCTCAATAGGACTTATAATTCAATTTTATGAGAATATCCTATTATGACCTATTTCATAGATATTGATTTTCTTTTCAACTCTTCTACCTCTTCTCTTAACTTCTTATTCTCTTTGTTTATTTCTATTACATACAGAGTAAGTTCCTCTACTTTTTGTAATAGTTTTGCGTTCATTTCGGCTACATTAATACCATTCTCTTTTACATCTTGCTCTGATGGCACATCAGGTAGGTGGTTATTCTCTGTAATAAAGCTCTCTACCTCTGACAGTGGCATTAGTTTGTAATCTTTTGCAAATACAAAATCAGCCCATTGATTTACGTCTTCAACAATTATCTCATCGGCGCCAATTTTACCACGAACAGATAATGTATATTTTGGATTCATTGCTCCAATACCTACATTACCTCCTGCTCCAATTGTCATCACATATTTACCTGTGGTATTATTATAGAACAATAGAGCTCTGTTACCCCAACTTCCACTTATAGCTTCTTCTGCATGTATTTTCCATACTGAACTTCCGTTATTTGATTCCAGAGTCAATCCATCATTAGTACTATTACTTATCATCTTCATATGTAATAAACCTGAAGGTGTTGTTGTTCCTATACCAATATTACTAGTATTTGCATCTATAAAAAAACTTGCTCCTCTCCATACTCCAGCTTTATTCCATCCTCCAATAACAAAGTCTCTCTTATCGTATGTTATTGCCAATACCCCGGGAAGAGAAGCCCATCCATTTGTCAGATTTGTTCCTTTACTAAAATATCCTATTCCATTACTGTTATCTGATATCTTTAATTGATTAACTTCATGGATAGTAAATTGTCCAAACGCAGACACTGTAACTAACATTACGGCAAAAATCATTACGATCTTTCTCATGATATTCAAAATTTTAGGTTAAAAAATAAGTTAATATTTATCACTAAAACCCTAGTTATATATTATTATATTGGCTGAATTACAATAAAAGAATTGCACAACAAACCTGTTGCAATAATAGTATAAGGGGTTTCTGAAATATGATTGCAAATAAAGCTTATACTTTCTTAATACACAACCTAAACGTTAATTATTTACAAAACTGCATCTTGTTATTTATTGTCACTGATTAAAATATTATGTATAATAACATTTCTAACAAACTAGTTATTAAATATTAATAGATAGTTCCGTGGTTAGTCAGCTATTATTAATTGTGAACAAAAAATGGTCAACCTTATTTTGGAATCGACAAGCTGCCGATATTGGCGGCTCTATCAGGTTATAAAGAGTGGGGTATAATACAAAATCTGTAGCATTCAGACGGTTATCTGAGATAAAACAGTGTTTTTTTGATTTTTTTTAAAAAAAAGTGTTCAAATATTTTATAACAACGCAGAGAGCTATTAAATTGATTATTAATTTTTTATTCACTTTAATAGAGCATTATGAAAAAAACAATACGATTACTTGCTAAATCGACAATAAGAAGCGTTAGTGTAACCACAGAACTAATACTGAAAGCAATTAAAACAAGAATTAGTGGCTTAAGTGTATTTGTAGATAATCTTGTTAACGATGTTGAGAAGAAGAACAATCAGCTTACTGATATGATTAATGATAAGCTGAAACCTAGTAACAAACAGGAGGCTGATGCTGCCAGAGATACCAAAACCAGAGGTCTGTTTTATATAACAAATGCTCTTACATATAGTGCAATAGTTGAGGAATCTGAGTGTGCTATGGTGGTTATGGAGATACTTGACAATTATGGCTTAGAGATTATAAGAAAGAGTTATAGTAAGCAGACAGCCGATACTAATGCTATTTTATCTGATCTTGATAAACCTGAGGTTGCTGCTGTTATTGATAAGGTTCCTTCTGTACGTTCAATTGTTGAAGAGCTTAGGTCGGCTAATGAGTATCTAAAACAGAGTTATATTGATGATGTTGATAATAAATTAAACAATGATACTCCATCAGCAAGTAAGGTTAATGAAATTGTATTAGATATGGTAAATAATGACCTTATACCAACAATTAACACTATGAGTAAGATATCGCCTGATGAGTATCTTGACACATACAAGGCTATTTACGAGATTGTTGAGGAGCATAACAGATCTATAAGAAATTACTATAACAGAAACAAGCAGGAGTAAAAGTAACCATATATAAAAAAGGCTGATTTACAGTTATAATTTCCAACTGTTTATCGGCCTTTTTGCATATAGTTTTAATTGTAAATACATATATGTCACCGTATATAACCATGAGCAACTGATAATTATTTAATAGATCAAAAAATGCTGCCCAAATATTATCAGGCAGCATTATGAAACTATAATTTAACTATTAAGAGGGGTGTGTTATTGATATGACTATTATCTGTTAACAAAAACTCGTTCTGTGCTAAACAGATTTCCTCTGTATATTTTCATAAGGTATACCCCGTTTGTATTTATAGAGATCTGTTCAGATTTGTCAAAGGTGTTAATCAATCGTCCGTGCAGATTGTATATCTGTACAAAATCGTATTCACCTTTTATAAATACCAGTCCTCCTGTTGGGTTTGGATAGATCATAAACATATCTTTTATATTATTATCTATTGCTGTTTGATCATCCTCTGTATCCTTTTCGGTATCAATTGTAACCGACACCTCATTTGTAGATTCTGACACACCATTAGGCACAACATATTTAGCTTTTACAACGTAACTGTAATTTCCGTCTTCAAGATCTTTATCGGTATAGGTATTCTCTTTTACATTAGCCAGAAATTTACCATTTCGGTATACTTTATACTCTTTAAATGTTCCGTACCCACGTATATTACCACTTCTTTTGTTCTCATTTCTTACAGATACATCATCTATCATCATCTGAAAACCATTTGTATATTCATATACAAAGGCAACCTTAATGGCTTTTCCTTCATATTTTTTCAGATCTATCTTTACCTCCGATTTGTACATATTACTCTCTGCATTCTCATTCCAAAACAGCTCTTCTGTCCATGTTCCATCGGCAAGAATCATCAGGTGCATATTGGTTGAGTAGTATTGATTATCAGCATCTGACACACCATTTTTATACCATATCCAGTAGTAAAAATTATCGCCGTCTTTTACCTCTATCTCTGGTGTAACTAACCAATTAAAATCAGGTGCTTTATATGATATTCCGGCAGCATATTTACCTGAATGTATATAGTCCGGATGCGATTCACCAAACGATGTTTCATTTACCGGTAACCACATACCATCTTCGCTTGTTGGTTCTTTAAAATCATCGCCATTTATAGTGGTGCTGTAATATCGCTCCCACCCTTCAGGAGGGAATACATCTCCCTCGAAACTTTCAGTAAATGAGCCTTCCTGACCTGGAGCATTCCAGTTTAGAGTAACATTTTTTTCATCAACAGATGCTTTTAGACTGTTTGGTGCAATAAATACTCTCTCTGTTACTGTTACTGTTGATGATGTGACCATATCGTCGCCACCATTATTAACAATAAGTTTTATTGTATACTTTCCTGCTTCATTAAACTTTACATCAATTATTCTTGAGTGCTCATTGGTTTGATTAATAAATTCGCAACCGGTTTCTGGTAACTCCCATCTGAAACTCTCTATAAAAGGGAGTGCAACAGATCTGTTCAGTAACATGGTGTTCTCTCCAACCAGTAAATCATTATCAATAGTTCCTATCTCAAGATGCAATTGATCATTAGCCACCGGGATCTCTAACAATTTCAGAAACTCGTCCCAGTATGTCTCATGAAACTTCAGGTAGTCACTACCCAGATAATATTTTGTATTTACCATTACAGATATATTCTCCGGTATCCACACCTTCATTCCTGTAGCATCCTCGCTATTTTCGCCAGTATATCTGTTATGTATTACAGATTCGTTATAAACATCAAGTAGATTTTGTGCCGACACCTTTATCTCTTCTGAATATTCGCTGTTTGCAACTACTTTTTTAAGAAAATCGCCTAAATCGCGATGATCTTTATCTGTATCTGAGTACCAGCTTGACCTGACATCTGCTACAATATTTTGTTGGTATACAGAACAGTTTTGCGCCATTAGCAGTGCAAAACTATTTAGTGCCGGAATAAGTCTCTCTGAGATGGTTTTTGTTGATACTGCAGATTGTGTTGTTCCGGACACATCAGATAGCTGAACATTATCTTTATATGAATTATAGTATGTCTCTACAATGTCTGTAGCTAATTGTTCCGCTTCAATCTGTGGATCGGCATTAAGGTTTTTAAATGCTTCTGAGTATAACCATCCGTCAGAAGGTTCTGTCTTCTCAGAGAATACAATATAATCAACATAGTCTTTTAGCTGATATGCTGTCTCTATCTGTCCTAACAGACATACATCAAAACCAAATATATCTATCTTTTTGCCTGCCTGTTGTTTAAATGCAGCCAGAGCATCGTCCATCTCCCAAAGCTTCATGTCGCCAACAGCACCACGTGTAAGGCTGTTTTCATCACTATTTCTGAATATTCCGGTACCATGATCCCATACAGTTAAACCATAGTGTTCGGCTCTGTAGTTTTCTTCTGCCCAAAGGATAAATTCTTGCAGTGTCTCTGCTTTGTTCATGTCAAAATCAACCCCCATATGGTTGCTGATCTTTTTAGATATCATATTATTATTCATGCC
This sequence comes from Bacteroidales bacterium UBA6680, assembly GCA_002454955.1. GTDB lineage: Bacteria > Bacteroidota > Bacteroidia > Bacteroidales > UBA6680 > UBA6680. Next base: position 8,731 of record DKJY01000055.1, on the reverse strand, counting down.
TTCCGGATCTTTCTCAATATAGAATATTCCATCCTTGGCATCGTTATCAGAATCGTACAGAACAATATAGTTTATATCATGCTCAACAGATCCTAATACCTCCCATTCGTTAATATCTTTAAGTCCATTCAATCCGGTTCCGTCTTCATACAGGTATAACATCCATGTCCATTTTGCACCTGTGGTTCCCTGAATCAACAGCGAATAATTGGTCTCATTGGCATCGTTAGTTGAAAATACAACCTCTGCATTATGTGTTCCTTTGGTCATGGGTTTGTACTCAACAATAAGTGTTGTCTGCTCACCTGCTGCAACTGTTCCTGACGGATTACCCTTAATTGTAAAATAATCAGATCCTGTAATATTAATATTCTGCAGATTCAATTCCTGACTGTTACCAAGGTTCTGTATTATAAATTCAACCTGTTTAGCAACTCCTGTTTCTGAGAATCCATCAAACTTAAAGAGTTTATTATTCTCTATCTCATTATCGTTAACCAGCACCTGTATTTCGGCCATGCTGTTATCAACAGTTACACTAACGGTGTTAGATTTTTCTGATATTCCATTAGGGTCAATATACTTTGTTTTTACATAGTATTCATGATCTCCGTCACTAACTCCTATATCTGTATAGTCACTAATCTCTGAGGTCATTAAGGTATTAATAAGTTTACCATCTCTGTAAATCTCTGTTCCGGCAAAATATCGTAACTGATCTTTAATATTTGCCATATTTGCAAGATTTACAACCCTGTTGTTGTCAACCTCTATCTGGTTACCGTTTAGCTCTTTGCCATAGTTTTTATCTCTACTTACACTATTGTTGATACTAAAATCGTCAAGAAAGAGTGCAAAACCATCATTTGTAATACACTGTATAGCTATATATACATCTTTATTTGCATATGCTGATAGATCAAAACTATACTCCTCCCACTGAGTTGTTGTTGTTACCGGTGAGGTTGTTAATAGTTCAAAATCGCTTGTCTGTTCATTCCCGGTTGTACTAATTAGTATATTGAACTTCTTTACAGACGGACAGCTACTTGTTGTAACGGATGCAGCCCATAATGAAAATGCATCGCTATTGCCCAGGTGTATCTTTGGTGAGATAATCCAGTCGTTATTCGGGGTATCGCCAACATCGTTGGTGAACGATTGAAAGATAGCTAAACATTTCTGTCCGGAATGTGTAAATAGTACATCTGCAAGGCTTGGTACTGTTGCCGATGGATTCCACACAATTGCAGAACCAACATACCCCTGATTCTCAAATGAGTAACTCTTCATATATAGAGTAGGGCATTTATCAATATCCAGTTGTGTCCATGGAGCTATAGATAATGAAAAGTCCTGATAGTTCTCCCATCCTTGATTCAGTGGATTATTCCAATCAAGAAAAACTCTGTCTCCTTCTGTACTTGCAGTAAGCAATTCGGCAGATTGAAAATCTCTTTGCGCATAAGATTCCGATATGCAGAGAACCATAAATAGTGTCGCTGCAAGCAATAATCTAATAAACTTAACCATTACTTTTTATTATGTTAATCATTATAAATTAAAAAAAGAGAGGCTGTTCAATAGGTATTAAGGATGTATCTACTCCGCCGAAACTAACTTTTACAACATACCAGTTCCGGTATATACGGAGTACAATATGACTTTAGACCATTGAACAGCCAGCAATAAGCTATTCAAGTATTATCTTCTTGCTAATAGTGGCTTCGCCTAATGTTAGCTTTACAAGATAAATACCTGTAGAGAGGTCATTTACATTAACCTCAACACTTCTGCTACTTATATTAGAACTGTATACAACATTTCCTGAAAGGTTATATATCTTTACAGATGTAATGTCTGAGTCAGCCTCTATTGTAAAGTGATCTTTTGCAGGAACAGGATATATCTGAACATGTCCTTTATAGTTATTTATAATTGATGTACTCTTTACAACAACCTTTACAGTATCTGTACTTTCTGACTCTTTATCATCAACAAGAGCTCTAATAAAATATTTATGTGTACCAGAAGCAACAGATGTGTGTGTGTATGTTGTTTCTGTAATCTTCTCTAACAGATCAAATGTATTATCAGTGCTGTAATATATGTTATAGCCATTTACCTCTTGGGTTTCTGATGCATTCCAGCTTAACTCTATATTACCATTTGTAAAACTTGCAGATAGATTCATTGGTACAGCTATATCTCCGATAGGTTTTCTGAACATTGCTGCTATGGCAGTATAACCATAACCACCAGATAAATTACTTTGAGTAGCATATCCAACCATATCTTCTGTTTGTAAAACATCCATTATACGACAGCCTGAGTTATCTCCAACAGAGATTAGTTTACTTGACTGTGCTATTAGGTTAGCATCAAAATCATATGCATATAACACTATAAATCTCTCTTCTGTGGCAGTGTTATACACGTTCTCAGTTTTGTATATATAGTCCTGATCTATCGACATAAAGCTGGAATTAAACGATATACCATCTATATTATGGATCTTTGTCCAAACATGTTCTCCTTTTGTATCCAATGCTATTAACTCTCCGTTAACTATACCATTCTCAAAATCAACTGATGTTCCGTTAATAAATAGTTTATCGCTATCCTGATTTAGAGCAATTGAGTAGTAGTAACCTTTTGATTGTTGTTTGTAGTCCCATACCAACTCTCCTGAGTTATCTATTTTATAAACAAAACCACCATCTCTTGATTCTCCGGCAAAATATGTATTTCCGTCATTATCAGATATACTCTGGCTAAACAGATCACTATCTGCTATATGCCCTCTGTATTCCCAAATTTTCTCTCCATCTTTTGATATACGTTCAGCATAAAGATCCTGATTAAAGTCTGCATTATACTCCATTCCCATAAATACTATATCATTGTCAGGAGTAATCTCTACACTATAAACCGATGATCCATTTGGCGAGCTATCCAAATTCATATAATCCCATATTTTATCACCTTCAGGGTTCAGTTTGGTTATATGAATACGCTGAACATAGTCATCTAATGATGTTTGTGCAACAACAATTATATTACCATCAAGATCCTTTTTAAGATACTGAATACTGCTACCTGTCTGTTTGTCAACAGAAATTGTCTGATCCCAAATATCGTTACCATCTTTATCTGTTTTTACTATTAGAGCATATCTATCGTAGCCAATAGAACCATTTCCTCCGGCAACTATAGAGTTATCGTCTAATACAGCTATATCGGCACATCCTGCATCGTCATACTCTTTAAAAAACTCCTTTTCCCATACAAGCGTTCCGTCTGTATCTTGTTTAATAATCTTAAATTTATTATTACTATTTACACCCAGAATCATGTTATTATCAGAATCTAAATCGGCACCCCATACAAACAGGTTAGATGTTTTGTCTTTCTGAAACAGGTTTGTCCAGTTTATGGTTCCTTCACTATCAATCTCAGAAACAAACAGTCCGTGTCCCTCCTCTTCAAATCTGAATTGAGTTTTACATGCTATAAGTTTTTCGCCAGAGAATATAAAGTCGCCATTCTGAATATACGGATAGTTATCGTCTGGTGCTACATAGTTTTCTGTTATCAGCTCCCAGTCTTTATTAAATCTCAGAACACCAATCTTGTTTGAGTAGTCAGAGTTTACTGTAACATTTCCTGTTAGTAATATCTCTGTTTGATTTTTAATGAACTTTAGTTTGCTCCAATATGCATCATATAACAGAGTTTCATTAATAAACTCTTTTGTAACTGTCCATTCACCAGCATCAGATATAACACCTAAAACAGCTTTATCGTCGTATCCTGTTTGAACCATTGTATAAACATTGCCGCTATTATCAACATCAATGCGTGTTTGCCATATATTTGCCGAAGAGCCGGAGTAGAATTGGTCCCAAATTTTAGTTCCGTCAAGTTCCATTTTAGAGAATACTACTGTAGTTTCGCTTATTGCAACACCATACAGGTTATCATTCTTTTTCTGTACCTCACGATATATTCTTGTAATAGATTTATTTTCTATAATATTTCCGTCGGTATCTATCTTTAACGATAGTCCATCATTTTTCTTCTCGTCTGGTTGGTAAACACTTCCTAAAGCCCATATGCTATTATCAGGCATAAATGTTACTACAAAAACACTAGGAAACTCTCTTGCTCCTGATGACTCAATTCTTTTTTGGAACAAGATATTTCCGTCATTATCAAATTTAACAAAGAATAGCTCTTCACCAGCAATACCAATTGATCCTGATACAAAACACCAGATATTGTTACTACCATCAACTGATATATTCTGCACCTCGTAATCAGCAACATTATCAAAAGTTAACTCTTTATACCAGATTTTATCGCCGCTACCATTATATTTTGTTATGTATGCTTTGTTAGAGAAATCATCCATTTGGGTTCTTCCGGAAACAAATATATTATTATCTGTATCTATTGCCAGCTTCTGCCCTAATGTAATCAGGTTGTCAGATATCTCATTAATCCACAGCTCATCACCCGATGCAGATATTTTTTTTATCTGGGTTTTTGAAGAGAAATCTGCTTTTCCGTTGGTATATACAACCACAATATTACCGTCGTTATCGGTTTTTATCTCTCCTAATTTACCATCTGCTGCCAGATCAGGCATACCAAAATGGTTATACACCTCTGATTCCCAATCGTTTTTAAGCGATTCTCCTCTGCTTTTATGTATGTTGTTTTTATACTTAAAAGCTGTCTGTTTTAGTGAATCTTTACAAACACCTCTGTTACCTCTAACGTGATAACTATTTACTTGTCCGTATGAGCTTATTATAAATAAGCTTAAACAGAACATAGAAAGGTAATTTTTTAATCTCATGTCTACTTTGTTTTTAGGTTATTCATTTGTTCATTTTTAGGTTTATCTGAATGTTGCCCTTTTTTATCAAGAACTTTTTTCAGTTTTTCAAGTGCACTTTGCAAAGCCAGATTCTCTTGAATTTTCAGACTTAACTTTTTATCTTCCATTTCGAATTTGTAATTACGGTGGTAAATCTAAACGGATATAAAATCATTGAAGAATTTTTTGACTTACCTTTAAAGTACATTGAGATTTTTGATATTACATTTATAGTACAAAGAATCCATGTTGCTATATTTCTGCATTTTACAAACACAGGGTATTGTGGTAATATTTTAACATTGTAGGTTAACAGTCAATTAATTTTTATCTTTACAGATATGAAAATCACTCTCTTATTTTACATTTTATTTGCATTACAATCTGTTATAAATTCTGATCTGTTAGATGAGAATAGCCACGAACCTATAGCAGAACAACAACAATCTGTATTTTCTGTAAACGAGCTTTTAGACCTGATGGAGGAGAGCTTAAATCAGAATGCTTTTAAGGCTATTCAGTATTTGCAAGAGATATTGAATCATGAGGATCAGTTATCAGACAAAGATAGGCTGAGATTATATAAACTTGCAGGGATACTATATTTTGATCAGGGTTCATATGATCTGGCTCTTGATTTCTTTTTTAAACATATTGAGTTGGAAAAAAAGATAAGCACCACACCCGGGTATGATTCATATATTAGTATTGGTAATATTTATATACAACTTAACAAACTTGATAAGGCAAGGAAGTATTACAATTTATATCTTAAAGAGATTAAACCCGATAAAAATGTAGACAGATATGGTGTTTATAACAATATAGCAATTATTGAGCGTAAAGAGGGTAATTATCTTAAAGCTATTGAGCTTCTGAACAAATATCTTAGTGAGGTTGAAAGAAGACAGGATACTGTTAATATTATTAAATCGTTACACAATCTGGCCAATGTACATATTGATCTTAATGAGTATGAAAAAGGGTTGGATTATCTGAACAGATCAATTGATATTTGTAAGAATACAGATTCATACCGCAATCTGTCTTACTCATTTCTTAACAAAGGGTACTTCTACGATGCGTTTTCAGTAAACCGCGACTCTGCATTTTACTATTTTAATCAGGCATATGAGTTAAGTAACAGATACAAATACGATTTCATAAAGACTAAAGCTGCTCAGATGTTAACTAAGGTATATGAGAGCAGAGAAGATTACAAAGAGGCAAATAGGTATCTGCACATATATAATGAGCTAAAAGAGGAGTTTCATAATAAAGAGAATGAGAAGAATATTGTAAGGGTTGAGTTGGAGTATAAATTTGAAAAGATAAAACAGGATATTATTAATAAGCAGAAACAGAAGGAGTTCTGGTATATATCTGGTACGGTATTACTATTTTTGATTAGCATTCTGGCTCTGTTGCTATATAAGTTGCAACGCAGTAAAGTGGCTAAACGCGAGATTGAGAATAAGGCTCTTGAGGAGCAATTAGAGAGCAAAAATAAGGAGCTTACAAATAATGTTATGCATATGCTTCAGGTTACTGAATTAACAAACAGTACTACCAAAAAGATCATAAATATCAGAAACAGTTCAACGGGCGATATTAAAAAGGAGCTAACATCGTTGCTAAATGATATACAGTATGATAATCAGGGTATGAATTGGGATGAATTTGAGACTCTGCTTATTGAGACAAATAGAAATTTTTATAAGAATCTGCTTTTGGATTTTCCTTCATTAACTCAGAATGAGATACGATTGTGTGCATTTATGAAGATGAATCTTACTACAAAAGAGATATCTGCAATTACAAAGCAGAGTATTAATAGTATTAATGTAGCACGTTCGCGTTTGCGTAAGAAGTTGAATCTGGTTAATGAGGATATGAATATGGCAAGTTTTTTTGCCAAGTATTAACAGCAGAAAGGTTCTCTGCTATTATTGAGGTTTTAACCTGTCTTGTCAGGGTTAAATGATAAATACATTTTAATCAAGCATTACTCTACCGGAACAAAAGAAGTTGTTGTGCAGATAATGTAACAGGGTTGTTTATATAAAAAACAGAGCCGGAAATTTTTAAGTAACCGGCTCGTAATATCTTAGAATATCAGTCTATATATTAAAAGAACTCATATGTATATTTATAAAGTATCTGGTAGTTGTAACGCGCATAGAAGTATGTTGTCTCTACCATATTACCTTTTCTGTCGTAACGCAGTGTCTTTTTTGAGTAATTTTCTATATTCTTACCCTCATACCACGACTCTTTTTTAAGGTTCAGATCTTTATCGTACTCATATATATTGTTTACATATGGCTGTTCAACAGGTGTCTCTTTTGATATCTGTGTTACATTTCCGTGCAGATCATATGTGTAGATAAGTTTCTCTGTAAAGCTATCGTCAACAATCTTTATCATCTCGGTTAGCATGTTCTTCTTATTATATTTGTTTGATATAAGAATACGTACATGCCTTTTTTCTCCAGTTTTATAGTCGTAAACATCTATTGTTTCTGATACAATGTTTCTGTTACCATCAAATATTTTGGTGGTACTCTTTGTTTGATATTTACCCTTATCGTACTCCTTAACATTCTCGCTATTGTCTGTATAAGAGTATACCCACTTGCTAAGTATTGAGAAGTCTACTGCATCTTTCTTCTTTACCTCTTTTAAGCGTCCTTTATTGTCGTACTTATAGGTTATCTCTATCTCATTTGATGAGTTATTACCAGAAACATTGGTTGTCTCTACAATACTCTCTTTAACCTTTTTTCCGTTCTGATAAACGAATGATTGCTTAAACGTTGCTTTTTCTCCTACGTCGTAGCTCTCAAATTGCGTTTTTTCTCCGCTTCCGTCGTCATATTTATAGGTCATTACTAGTGTTTCCTGACCACTTCTGTTGTAGTTAACCTTCTTTGTAACGTTTCCGTTGGCATCAAACCAGGTTTTAGATATCTTAGAGCCCTTTTTAGAGGGTTTTCCCTTTATATATTTATAACTCCATTGAATCTGGCTTTTAACCTTATTCTTACGCATTTTATCTTTCATGCCATTTTCAGCAGAAAATGAAACAATTGTACAAAAAGAAAGAAGTAGTATAAACAGATTTTTCATATGTTTAAATTTGTTTTTTAAAGGTCATATAGAACTCGCATAATTAGTCATCCTTATGTGTGAATGACCCTTCTCATGCTTCGTTTCATATGTTTAAATTATTTTACCTATCACCCAAAATTTATTCACTCCAATCAATTCATATTGCTTTATGAATTATTGCAGTAACTCATTCCACGTGTTTAAATTCTCTTATTTATTTGTTACCTAAAGCATATCAAATAAAATTATTACATCTCTCAGCTCAATAACTATTCTACATGCTTTATCTATATTTTAATACTCTTTTATAATCAATAGCAGACAGTATTGTTATATTAAAATTAGTCTTATAACACCTTTGTATACAATAACCATTCCAAAACATATTAAGGGAATTTTTACCACTAAAACACACAATAGCGTACTAATATTGCAATACTGCGGCTCTAAATTAGCCATAAAAAAGCAAAATTCAACCAAGTTGCGAAAAGATTATTGATTGAAAATATTACCCAAACCCTGTTTCTGATTAAAACCATCATATACAAAAAAAGTCCTGAGTTATATTCTCAAGACTTCTAAAGCGGTCTGGACGAGACTCGAACTCGCGACCCCATGCGTGACAGGCATGTATTCTAACCAACTGAACTACCAGACCAATATGTGAACATTAAAAAATTCCCGAGGCTAAACCTCGGGTTTATGAAAAAAGAGGCGGTCTGGACGAGACTCGAA
>DKJY01000093.1 GCA_002454955.1 Bacteroidales bacterium UBA6680 | reverse complement strand
GTCTATTTACTCTCATAGTATACATATTTTAATTAAAGTTTATAGTCTATTTCTACTATCAGTATGGTTTGAGTAGTTGTTTTGCGATGGTATTAAATAAACTATCGTTATAGCAACATGATACAAACATATTGCATAGGTTTTACAAAAAATTAAAACAGTGTATCCAATGTGTAAACAGTATTGCCCTGATTTTACAAAATACTGAAAATGTGTATTCAAAGAGTAAGCATTAAGGTAACAAATAATTAGCAATAACGCCTTTTTTGCAATATTTTTGACTCAATTTTAACAAACATTTATATAAATTAATTCAAACGCTTATTTTCGCAAAAAATATCATTATGGGAAAATATTATAGATTTTTGGTTATATTTTTATTATGTCTGTTTAATATTAAAAATAGTACTGCTGAGATTAAGCAAAACTCAGGTTTAACAGACTCTATTGTGCTTGCCGATAACAATACAGAGACAGCAATGTTTCTACGAGAAAAAGCGATGCAATACTCGCTTATTGACAAACCCTCAGAAGCCATTAACTATATTCAAAAAGCCATTGAAATTAACCATGAAGCAGGAGATAGTTTAAACCTTGGTATCGATTATAACTATAAAGGTAAAATATTTGAAAGACAGGAGTTATTTAGAGAATCTGCCGTATTCTACTCTAAATCATATAAATTACTAAAGGATATTTCAGACTCTATTGCCTGGGAAAGCCTAAAACTGCACATTGTTGTAAGCAATAAAGGTGGTATATCAGCAAATAACAACTCTCTGTTTTATCTGGCCGAAGATCATCTTAAATATCACTACAATAAACGTAAACATGCCGAATTAATGAATGTTAAAGCTGTTATACATGTAAAAACAGGACAGTTTAAACAGGCTATAAATCTTCTTGATTCCGCAATAACTATAAACAAAGAGCTAAATAATAGGATAAAACTATCTATTAACTATACTAATAAAGGAGGAGCATACTACAATCTAAAAAACATAGATTCTGCGCAGAGATATCTTCAGTTAGCTTATAATACAGGGTATAAAAATAAAACAGCAGAGCAGATAGTAAGAAATGCTATTAATTTGGCTGCAATTATGCAGTTAAAAAAGAAGTACGATAAGGCTCTTAGTATATATAATGAGATACTATCTACCAGATATAACGAGATGGGCTTTGAGACAAGAGCTTCGCTATTCTTCAATATATCAAGTGTATACTCCAAAAGAAACAACTGGAAAATGACCACAAGATATCTTGACTCTGCATCGGTTAATGCAAAAAGATGTTTTGACTATGCCCTTCTGGTTACAATATATAACTACAAAGCATCAATAGAGGCCAACAACAAAGACTTTAATAAAGCATATGCATACAGATCAATATCATGTAACTATAAAGATAGCCTGAAACATGTTGAGCTCTCAAATGCTATGACAAATGCAGAGTGGAGCCGAAAACTACTTGAACACGAGAGAAAGCTGGAGAATCAGCGAAGTAATAAACTAAACAGGTATAAGAGCGAAAACAGAATACTATACTGGATATCTGTACCGGCAATACTATTCCTGACAATACTATTGATATACCTGTATATTATTATGAGAAAATATACAAAAACAAAGAACATATCTATAAACTACAAAAACAGGTTAAATCAGTACAAGATAGATCTTCAGGATAAGACAGAGAAGAGTGAGGCCACATCGTCGCTGAATAACTCTCTTACAAACGATCTGTCAAGAACACTATTTCTGCTACAAGAGTGCCGGTCGATACTCTCTGTATTCTTAAAACGTTTAAAGAAGGAGAGTCATTTCAGTAATATTGTAACCGATATAGAGACCAAAATAAAAGGATTTAACGATCTTGCCAATGAGTCTGATCTAATTAACGATAACTACAATAACAGAACCATTGATCTTAAAAACAAGATAACACAACGATACCAGAACCTGTCTAAAAGCGATCTTAAATTGTGTCTGTTACTTAAATTGCAATACTCTGTTAAAGAGATAGCTGTATATAACAACACTACTACAAAAAGTGTTGAAGTTTCACGATACAGACTAAGAAAAAAACTTGGTTACGACGATCTTAGTACATTTATTGCCGATCTGGATAAAATATAGAAGTCTTTTATTACAAAGACCTCTATATAGATATTATTAATTGTACATAAACCTCTTATTCCCATTTATACTGAGTTCAGCAGATTGCTTATTAAGAGTAATCTGTTGCTAAATGTGGAACCTCTTTTTCAACCACCTTTTCTCTCATCTCCCACTCCTCTTTCATTAAATTTCTAAACTCTAAGAACCCCATATCAGAGTTGGGCACAAATGGCTCTATTTTATTACCCGATATATAGTCAAAGAATTCATAATGATCTGTATCGTCACTTCCGTATCTGTAACACTGTATTGTAATACATGTAGGACCATCACTATATGGATTTTTAAGTTGATGTACCTGATTTAATCCCGGAGATAACCAAGTTACACTATCCTTACCAAAAACTTTTTCGGTAAAAGGTGTTGTATGATCGGGTGACAACATTGCAAATAGGCTAACCTTAATTTGTCCGCTCAAAACACGTATTATTGCATTTGCATCAGCATGATTATGTATAGGAGAGTAATGTCCCGGAGGCCATATCTCCATCACATAAGGTATCCCGGGTGAGTTTCCCTGATCAACACCAAGTGTAATACGTAAATATGTTTCTTCCTCATTATAACTTCCAAACTCAGAAGCTTTATCTTTAAGCTTTTTATAACACCATCCTTCAGGATTACGTATACTCTCCTCTATTGCGGCAACAAAATCCGGAAAATCAGGTGTATTTAACTGGAAATTTGTTCCGGATATATTCCCATATAACACCTGACATGCTGTAGTAAGATTATCTGGTACAGTTGCATTAATAGATGCAACATCAGTCATTGTTATTTTATCAGTCTCCATAATATAGAGTGGCGGTTCTATAGTTATAGGATCTCTCCACACTTTATCAATATTAATAGTACCATCATTAGAAATTACCTCAACCTTTTCTACTCTATTTATCCATAAATAATCACTCTCAGGCTTAAACCTATAACCAAACAGCTCTGTATTCAGCCTCATCTCACCTTTTCCGTAACATATTCTAAGATTATTACTATCTATACTAAACCAGTACACACAGTCATTATCATCGTCTACTCCTCTTTCCGGCTTAATAAAAATCGGTATATCAATCCATTTATTACTCTTTTTTTCCGATAAAAAAACACCTTTGCCGGTTACCTCTAATTTTATGCCTCTGCCTGAATCTTCAGGATCGTTAATTACCCATGCAAAATCACTCTTAGTTGTAAGAGTTACAGGTACAGTACCCTGTCCTTTAATAATAAGAGATACAATACATTTTTCCACTTTTTCACAATTACAGTTATTAGTCAATCTATGCACTCTGGGTATACCATTAATTCTGCTTCTACTTATAATTTTCTTGTCCATCTGTCTATGATTTTTTATATTATTAGTATATCTACAAGTTAGTTACAATCATATTAAAATCATATTTCATGGTATTTCACAACATATTGATATATAGCCATAAATCAGCAATTCTAAAACAGTATATTACAATGCTTATAAAGCACTATTTATCAATATAATCTTACTATTTAAGCTTCAGTTTTTATTATATCTTTGTGCGCAAATATTAAGGTTTTAATGAGAAGATATAGCAAGGCTGAAAATGCACTAATAAACAGGTTACACAGCAATGTTGGAAAGTCTATACATAGGTATAATCTTATAAGTAGCAACGACAGAATACTTATTGGTGTATCAGGCGGAAAAGATTCACTTAGTCTACTAAAGATTTTGGGTGAGAGGAGAAGATACAGCAAAATAGATTTTGAGATAATTGCAGTACATATAAATGTACTCGAATTAGAATATGAGGCAGATAGAGAGTATCTGAATAATATGTGCAATGAACTTGACATAGAGATAATATACCGGGATATAAATGTAGACTTTGAAACCAAGAGTAACAAACCGGCCTGTTTCAGATGTTCTTGGCACCGACGTGTAGCACTGTTTGATCTGGCTAAAGAATTAAACTGCAATAAACTGGCATTAGGACACCATATGGACGATGCCCTGGAAACCCTGGTTATGAATATGATGTATCAGGCAACAATGAGTAGTCTACCGGCAAAATTGGCTATGTTTAATGGTCATCTGGAGATAATAAGACCTCTTATTATGTTAACAGATAGCGAAATGAAGGAGTATTGCCAAATAAATGATTTTAAACTTGAGAAAAAGAACTGTATATACGAGGATGCAACAAAACGTAAAGAGACATCTGAATTAATAGATAAAATAACAGGTGGCAGCAAGCAACTAAAAATTAACATGTTCAGATCTATGGGTAAGGTTCAGGAGGAGTATCTTCCTTAGAGTTAATATGGCTCCTCATTCCATCGGGTAAGAGGCGGATTATAAGATACAATATCTGGGCACTGCTCTGTGGGTAACATAGCTTTTCGGTTAATCGGACAGCCACAGATATTACATATGTGTGAATTTGATGCTCCGGAAATTGAGTATAAAATACCTTTTGCTTTACTCAAATTAGGACACATTTTACAGAAACCAATCCGTTTTTTAAACAACTCCCTACTAACCTTGCCAAAGCCAAAAGCAGACCATTTTAGCAATGATTTTATCCCCTTTAATATCAAATAATACTCTGTTTTATGTCTGTTATAATCAGCTTCACTCCACTCCCTCTCTATTATTGCACTGATAAAAGCCGGATTCTCTCTGTTTGCTATAAGAGTATTAAAAAACAACGTATCTGTAAGAGCTTTATCTACTAACCTATCAGGCAACCTGCTCTCTTCAACAGATAATGTTTCTGACAGTAATCTCTTAAATCTTAAGAACATATACATTACAATTAAAAATAAGAGGCTGCCATAACATACCAAACTACCTAACTATACTAAACATAAAAACCACCGATTTCATACTCTGTTAAAGTAAATATAAGTTAGTACGGAACTGAGAAGTAGCTCCTAATAAAATGGTACTATTGCAACAGCCTCCTAAGAAGATTACACCATAGATGTCATCTTAACACCCTTCTCCTTAAGCATAGGCTCAACAAGATCATTTATCTTTGAGTTAATAACCGAACAAGGTGCATACCATGGGCTATCAACACATTGTAATGATAAATTCTGAGCAGATTGATTGTAATTCCATGCAATAGTAAACCCCTTTTCAGTCTGCTTACCATTATCAGAATTAATTGTAATGCCCAGTTCAGCATGAACTTTAGCCTTCATCTTATCCCAAATCTCCTGTGTTACTCCATTGTAACTTAGCTTTGCACAAGCTCCCATAATTATAAGTATTAGTTAATAATTAAATTAGTTACAACAATTTAGTAAACTGACAGGTAATATGATATTTCATCATATTTCACTAAACACAGATCGCATATACGTTACTTGCAGTACTCTATCATAGATAACTTATGGTGTTGCCCGCAGCATAATAAAAGGTATAGTTGCTCTGGCAGATAGGTTTATATATTGTATCTATATTAATGTCAGAGAACATGCTTAGCAACTCATATGCAGTTACATAACCATATCTGTTTGGAAACAGCGCATGTTTAAGTATGTACCCAACAGGATGTCTCAATATAGTATCAGGAATAGCACTCTCATCTGCTGTGTCTGGATTACTCAGAATACTCCTGCGTCTGGTTAAACACTCCAATAAAATTACACCCCATGCATATATATCTGTATACTCTGCAATCCCCCTTTTTCTTATTATATCAGGTACAATATAACTGGGGGTTCCTTGCTTTAACTCCGATACAAAAATACTCCTGCCACATCTGTTTGATTGTAATAACTCACTGCTCCCAAAATCTATAAGCTTAACCATACCACTATTATCAACCATAACATTATCCGGCTTAATATCATTATGTATAATACCCACTGAGTGTATATGGCAAATAGCCTTCAGAAGCTGCATCAAAAGCCTCTTTAGCAGATCAAAAGATATACTTGTTGTGCCAAACATCATATCTGATAAACAGCAGCCATCTATATATTCAAACACAACAAAAGATGGGCATCCTGTTACAATGCCATAACCCAATATATTAATAATATTCTCATGATTCAGCTTTATACAGGCATCTATCTCTCTCTTAATACTAAGACAATCTTTAGTACAGCAATTATCATGTCGCCAGCTATTTATCTTACACTGTTTTACAACAACAGTACTCCCTGTATTAATGTTAAGCGCCTTATATACATTACCAAAACCACCCTCGCTAATCTTATTTATCAGATAAAAATTACTAATATCATACTCCTCTGTTCTCATTATACAGGCACCTTTTATAAAACAAATTTAAACAGCATACACCTCCCCGCTTTCAAGGATACATCTCCCCTCTTTCATTACAACAAATCTGTTATGTGCAAACCTCAGCTCACCATTTCTGCGCTCTATTATATTTGAGAACTTATGCCCGTATGGTTTTATCTCTATCAGCTGCTTTCGTAAACGATATATCAACAAATTAAGATAATATACATCTACATTCTTACAACACTCCTTAGACAAATCATTAATAACCATATCAACATCACACCACCCCTGATCCTGCAGGTTATACCCTTTATTAATATCTCTGTAGCGGTTTCTGGCCAATGCCAATAACAGATAATTATGCACTCTCTCGCCAAGATCCATACTACTATTATTTAGTATAATTTTAACATTTATATGCTCTTCGTCAGGACTAAGAGTAAAACAGAAGCAAGAGTCTTTTACCGACGATCCATAATCTATGGTCTCATCAAACACCTCATTCTCTATATACTTCCAATCCTCATTATTAAAGTTATAAATATGATTATTCTCTAACCTTATAACTGTATCCTCTACCGATGCATTCCAAACCCCCTCAGCCGAATAAAAAAACGATATGTCAGGATGATCATCACTTGGCAAAGCATGACATGATATAAGCTGCAAGAACTTATCTTTATTGGTTAAAGATATTAAATAACTTGATGGCGGTTTAATGTCTTCCAGATACCACTCTGAACGCATATCGGCACAAAACCTTACCTTGTTACCAAACTCCAGCTTTGTAATACTCATATGCAACATCTGATCGTTTATAAACGACCCGTTTCTGCTATGATCTTTAAAATACCACGCTCTGTCTTTCCAGAATATTGTAGCATGCTGTCTGGATACATCCTCATTACATATATAAGTATTTACTCCGTACACATTTCGGCCAAACATATGTTGAGAATGGAGCAAAATCTGCTCTCCTGTTTCTGTGTTTCTAAGAATAGCCATTATCAATAGTTAAAAATACCTATGCTTATTAAATATAACTAATAATTTTCATCTTAACAAGCATACATTTAAGCAGTTCACTTCCGCTTTTTTACGTTTATGTGATCATAAAACCAAGATTATTGCTATTTCGTACAAAAAGCTATATTTGCAACCTTACAAAAACCGTGATATGAAGCTTCAGAGACTAACAGATAATATATGGTACTTACCACCAGATAAGAGCAAAGATAGACCAATACTCGGATATATAGATGGTAAATATCCGCTTATGGTTGATGCTGGAAACTCAGAAGCTCATGCCAATATGTTTATTAAACAGCTTAAAAGCAATAACCTGAAATATCCGGAGAGATTAATAATAACGCACTGGCACTGGGATCATGTATTTGGTGCCTGTAAAGTTAATACAGAGACTATAACCACTGCAAAAACAGGTAAAAAACTACAATATCTGTCGGGGCTGCAATGGAGCAATAACGATATCGATAACAGAGTAAAGAGTGGCGAAGAGATTGAGTTCTGCAAAGAGTATATATTAAGAGAGTTTCCTGATAACAACAGGGTTATAGATATTAAACATGCCGACAGAACATTTGATAATGTTTTCAGGGGTAATACAGATAAAATAGAGTATAGTGCAGAAACTATATGTTGTGACCATTCAGATGATTCATGCATTGTAATTGCCGAGAAAGAGGGTGTGGTTTTTCTGGGCGATTCACTTTATATGAACCTACACTCACCAAAGTGGATATACACAGAGAATAAATTAATCCCATATCTGAAACGATTACTGGAATATGATGTTCAATACTACATAGCGTCGCACCAACCGCCACTACTAAAAAGAGATATAGAGTGTATGTTAGCAACAACCCTATGCGTATCTGAACTTATTAATAGTATTGGACACAACAGACAGCTTATTACAGACAAACTTAACAGTAAACATAAAGATTACTCAACCATATTTGCACAGGATATTATAGACGGATTGATAAACAACCATCATTTAGCTGTAAATGATTAATATTAACTCCTGTTGTAATAACCTTGTATGTCAAATAACGCTATTTGACCACACAGTTTTGTCTATCTTAATAACCAATTCAGGAGGCTGACTCTACAAACTATATAATATATCTGATGCCTGATACAATGTCTGTATATACTATTCACCCCTACATATAATCACTATTGTTAGAGGCTGATACATATATCATCTACTATAAAACATTTGGCACAATATTATAACAAATATTAAATATATCCGTAAAAGATAGTATTGTGCAAAAAACAGGCACTACCGTTACTAATATTATAATAAGAATGTTATGAGATATATAGCGTATTTATTCGTTTTATTAATTACATGCAACTATACATATGCACAGATAGATCTTAACGATCTTACCGCATTTCTGAAAAGGAAAAACCAACTGCCTAAGGATTATGTTATAGAACTATTTAAAACAAACGATATTATTATTATCGGAGAGAGAGATCACAGAGATACAACACAATACGATGTATTGATAGATATAATATCTGATCCATATTTTATAAATAATGTAGGACATATATATACCGAAGTAGGCGTTATAAATATGTCTGACGATGCCAACAGGGTGCTTAAAGGAGAGTACGAAACCAAAGATGAGTTTAACAAGGAGTTTCTTAAAATGTACAGAGACATGGACTACAACCCTATATGGGAAAAGTACAGCATGTATAAATTTATGCGACAGATATACAATGTTAACAGAGATAATAATAAAGAGCTTACTCTCACCTTTATCGACGATAGGTTCAGTTGGGATGGCGTTACCGCTAAACAGTACAGATATTTTAAAAACCATTTGAGACTAAACTACCATATACGTGATAGCATAATGGCAAAAAACTTTATAGATAGCTACGAGAAACAGAAACCAATAATGGGCAGAAAAAAAGCTCTTATTATTATGAGCAGGCCACACGCTATAAATATGGATATTATATATAACAATGTTGTTATAAAGAGTTCTGGTAGCTACATATACGATAAATATTGCGACAACGTAAAAATAGTGCTATTTAACTGGTATAAATGGATGCCTCCGGGATGGTTCGACTGGATGCCAGAACGAAAATATGAACTATCGGCAGATGGTAGATGGGATGCAGCTTTTGAACTAACAGAAAAAAGACCTGTAGGTTTTGATTTGGCAAACACACCGTTTGGTAAAACCGTTTTTGACTACAACTACGAGCAGTTAATTCAGTATCACGATGTAGCCGATGGATTAATATACTACAAACCATTCTATAAGTTTGTTGCAACAAAAGGAATTCCGAATGTTGTTGATGAAGAGTTTGAGGACGAACTACTGAACAGAATAATGGTATTTAACGGTCGAAAAGGTCCCGGAGACCTGTGGCGAAAAGCCTTTTGCAGCAGATACAAACGTATATACAGCGAATACTATAACAATGTAACATCTGAGGATTGTACAAACTACGAAAAGTTAAAACGCCAAATGAACAGATGGTTATCAAAAAAATATTCTAACTCAGATGATAGCAACATTGCAGCTAAGGAGTAGATTGGCTGATGTTTATCAGAATATCACAATTATATATATTATATCATGTATAACATATATAATTGTGTATACCATACTCATAATTCATTAACAAATCTCCCCCCTCATTTTTCTATATCCTAAAACAGGTACAATAAGCACAAATAGCATCACAACCCATTCTAAACGTATACACATTATTTAGAAACTAACTACTTCACTACTGTCACTTTTATTGTATCCAGAGTCTTGTTATTATGCTCATCAGTTGCTGTAAAAATCAACTCAAATTCTCCCTCGTTTGCAGGTGTTCCTGACAATCTCATCTTCTCACTATTAAACTCTATCCAACGAATCTTATCTTTATTAGTACTCAAATACAACCGATTATCATCTATATCTCTATAATAATCTGTTGGTATTGTCATTTCAAAATTTTCGCCAACCTTAAGAGTAATATCAGATACAGAGTTATATACAAACGGTTTAAACAGTTTTGTAGTATTTACCCAGTAAATATCTGACTCTGTCAACCCATTTTTGCCAATCTGTAGTCGTGTAAAAAACAGAAACTTATTATCATTACTAATAAATGGGCGTCTATCCCAAAAAACGGAGTTTATTGTTGAATCAACTCTTTCTGGTTCAATCCAATTACTATTAATATCCCGATAACTTATATATAAATCCATCTGGGTTTTATTATCTGTATATCTGCAAAAGATAATGTAATCCTCATTTGGAGAGATAAACACACTCTCTTCATCATTAACCGAAACAAACTCCGAAACCTCTTTAACACTCTGATATTCGCCATCTATTAACCGCGAATAAAACAGATCAGCGGTATAACAATTCTCTTTTCCATCGCAATTTCTGTTTGACGAAAAATAGATTGTACCATCATTAGTCATACAGGCATTAGCCTCTCTGTTTACAGAACTTAACGGAGTTGGTAACAATTCAGGTGCCCCCCAATCATTATTTAGTCTATCTATTTTCCAGATATCTGTATACGCATTATTCATATCAGGTTGGCTTTTTGCAAAAAGTAATGATTCTCCATCTGGCGAGAAATAAGGCAGATATACACATTCATCCTTTAACGATTCAAAAACCACAGGCTCTGTCCAAATATTATCAATCCTCTTTGAGTAATATATCTTCCCACTAAAGTCATCCTTGTTTAAAATTCCAAATGCCAACTCCCTGGAATCCGGAGAGAATGATAAACCATGTTCAAGTCTATCTTTTACTGATACTATATCTGGTGCAAAAATCACCGGTATAGAGTCCGGATATGGTTGTCCAAAATAATCCGTTGATTCTGTAGATGGGCTGCAACTAACAAGTACCAATACTAAAATGAGGGGTAGAAATCTTTTAATCATCATGCTTATAATTTATAGTGGCTGTTTCTTCTTGCGCTTCAACAATATGTTATACACCATTAACAAATATATCAATTTACGTTGATCTACCTCAGTTAAAACATACAATTATCACAAAACATAGAGAGCTAACATAAAAACCTCTGTTTTGTACATATTCTGAATAGCAAAATTAGCTGTATAAACTTTGTTTATTGTCGGTTCTTGCTAATTTTGTGAAAGTCACCAACAAGTAATAATATGAATACAGCAACAAGTATTAATATATTTGATCTTTTTATCTTCTTAGGTGTTTTTCAAGGATTAATTCTCGCATTTCTATTAATTAAGAAAAGCAGTAAGAATAATAGAGCCAACTTATATCATGGCTTGTTTATGCTTTTTATTACTCTTCTTATAGCCGAAATTTTAATAACTAATACAGGGCTAATTGTAAAAATATTACCACTATATGGTATAACCGTGCCTCTTAATTTTACACTGGCTCCTCTTATTTTTCTTCATACAAGTAGTTACCTTGATAATACCAAAAAGCTAAAACCTCTATACCATTTTATCCCAGCAATATTATGGCTACTATACATGATACTATTTTATATACAACCCAATGAGTTTAAATATAACCTTTATGTACTATCAAAACATCCGGACTGGCCTCTTATTGGTGATCTCTCTGGTAGATTTCACGATCCAATTGGTTTAGGCAGATACACCAACTACTTAACACTTACTCATATATTAATATATTTTATACTTGTTACAGTAACTATATCAAAAAAACTAAAGACACTAAATCAAAGTTTCTTTAAGGTCGAAAACAAGGTGTTACTTATTCTACGTAACAGTATTCTTCACTATATTATTATTGCTATGGTCTATTCGTTATCTGTATTCTACTTTGGCATAAACAGCAAGGTTGGTAGCTACTTTATATCCTGTTACATCTCATTATGGTTTTTTATATACAGCTATCAGATAATGAACGACTCTCCTTTATTTAGTTATCCTAACTCCTTTATGAGCTTCTCTCCTACCAAATACGAACGATCGTCGCTAACAGAATCAGATAAAGAGCGAATTCGTTTAAAGCTTTTAAAAGCTATAGAAGACGAAGCATTTCATAGAAACAACCTTGCATCGTTAACAGGTTTATCACAAAAAATAAGAGAGAACAAGCATCATGTTTCGCAGGTAATTAATGAGAACTTCGGCAAAAGCTTTTTTGAACTTTTAGCATATTATAGAGTAGAAGATGCCAAAAGATTACTATTAGCCGATTCTGAAAAGAAGATGACAATTGAGGAGATTGCAGAGCGTGTTGGGTATAACTCCAGATCATCTTTTAACACTATTTTTAAGAGATACACAGGCAAAACACCCTCTGTTTACAGAAATCAAACAGAATAACACATACCGCTACTAATCTGATCATTACAATCTGTAAAATGTATGCGCCGATAATATCGAACATCGAGATTATCGGTTAATTTGTCATACTTCTTAATATTAACATAGGTTTGTCTCAGAATCAGAGAGCAAACAAGCCACCATTAACAACACTGGTTAATCTGGCTACTATTTGCTCAGTGTTTCAGATAATAATTATCAAATGAGAGACTATGTATATTAGAAATGTTTTTACACTATTTGTGTTACTATTTGGGCTGTTTTCAATGTCGTCATGCGAGAAAACCAACAAAATAGTAAACCCCGATTGTTTTAAAGGAGAAGGGGCTATTACTACCGAAATTCTACCTGTTGATGATTTTACAGGAATAGACCTGTCGATTTCTGATAACGTAACTGTTACTCAGGGTACAGTACAAAAAGTTGAGGTTACAGGGCATTCAAACATCATTAAAAGATTAACAACATCTGTATCTGATAATACATGGCGTATCGGACTACAAAACGGATGTTATAATGATTACGAGTTATCTATAAATATTACAGTACCAGATATTAACCTATTAAAATTAAGTGGTTCTGGTTACATATATGTAAATGAATTTACAGGAGTGAGTGAAAAGCTAACACTTGATGTAAGCGGAAGTGGTAAATTAGAATTAAAAGATTTTAAAGGTATTACAACTCTTGTGACCTCATTAAAAGGAAGCGGAAGTATAGATATAGGTGGTTTTGATGATGCTACAGCGTTTAATATCTCATTAAAAGGAGATGGTAGATTCACATCAAATAAAAATATATCTGTTGAGAGACTTAACCTGACTAACTCAGGTAGCGGACGTTTTAATGGGTACAAAATAAGCAGTAACCAATGCATTGTACGTTTAGCTGGTTCAGGCAAATGTGAGCTCACTGCAAATAACAGCTTAGATGTAAAAATAAGTGGCAGTGGTTATGTTTTTTATAAAGGAACACCTGCCATAACACAACAAATATCTGGTTCAGGGAAGATAATTAATGCTAATTAACATATATAATTAGATCATAAACAACTACAGAACATTAGGTTAAAAACATAACGACATATTAAACAGAAACCAACAAACTCTTTTTCATATATTATAAAAGCAAACATTATGCAAATAGTGGTAGCTGATAAATGTTTATTGAGATCTATGAACTCTGTTAACCAAATAAATTGATCTAATTAAACACAGATGGTTTGTTATATTTAGTGAGTAGAGTCGGTTTATCACACTGAGCATAAGCCTGGTCTGTTATTCCTGACTCTGCTTAAACAGACAGCACTAAAAACGGCAACAGCTAAAATAAAAGCACTAATAAGAACAGATGAAACGAGCATAAATAAAGATTTTTTCAAACACGAAAATGACTAAAAATGCGAGTTCCATATGACAATTAAAAAGCAAATTTAGACATATGAAACAGTACATAAAATTTTTACCTGTATTAATAGTAGTAGTAGTTGTATTCTACAGTTTTTACTCATTAATGCCACGTACAATACCTGAAGTTTCAGGAACCTCAACAGAGTTCTCCTCAAAAAATGTGGCTGCAAACATAAAAGAGATATCAAAAAAAGCTCACTACTTAGGTAGCGAAGAGAGCAAACGAGTAAGGGAATATATAGTTTCTGAACTAAAAAAGCTTGGCTTAGATGTTACTGTACAGGAACAGGTTGCCTTTAACTATAGACGAGCAGGTGCTAAAGCTTATAATATAATATCACGAATTAAAGGAACCTCTAAAGGCAAAGCTCTTCTGTTATGTGCACATTACGATTCCGATACCAACCAATCAAAAGGTGCATGTGATGATGGTATTGGTGTTTTTACAATTGTAGAGGGAGTCAGAGCCTATCTTACCTCCGGTAAACAGGCAAAAAATGATATTATTATCCTGTTCACCGATGGCGAAGAGATAGGTTTAATGGGAGCAAATGCATTCACAAAGATGCACCCCTGGGCAAAAAACATTGGTCTTGTATTAAATTTTGAGGCGCGTGGCTCCGGCGGACCAAGTTATCTGCAAATTGAGACAAAAGGAGGAAACGGGAACTTTATCAAACACTTTAAGAGAGCCAACACTCCTTATCCATTAGGTACATCGTTATCGTATGATATCTCAAAAACACTACCTAACTATACCGATTTAAGAGCATTTAATAACAACCTGAATGTATCTGGCTTTAACTTTGGCTCAGCTGGCGATCACTTTGATTATCATACAAGTCAGGATAGTCATGAGAGACTGGATATTGAAACCATTGAACATCAAGGAAGTTATATAATGCCATTGCTAACATACTTTGCTAATGCAGATCTGAATAATCTTGAGAGCAACGATGAGTATGTGTTTTTTAGCTCTTCAATATTTGGTGTTATATATTATCCATACTCATGGATTATACCAACTCTTATAATATCTTTTTTACTATTTATAGGTTTACTGATATACGGAGTATCAAGAAAAAAGATTAACATAAAAGAGGTATTGTTAGGCTTTATACCTTTTACTGCTACATTAATACTATCTGGCTTAATTACAAAGTTTGGCTGGGAACTTCTAAAGTGGATATACCCACAATACCAAGACATTCAGCAAGGATTTACATACAATGGATATACATATATTATTGCCTTCTCGGCACTAAGTTTAGCAATATGCTTTGTTGTTTATCAACGAGTCCTTAACAGTTTAAAAACAGTTAACCTGATAATTGCTCCTATATTCATGAGTTTAATAATAAATGTTATAGTACCATTTACTTTTAAAGGTGGAGCTTACCTTATTTTATGTGTACTCACAGGCATGGCTATTCTAAGCATACTGTTATTTACTAAACTTTCTGATAATAAAAAGAGGCTTAGTATTGCAATAATAGTTATTCCTATGCTTATTATCATTATTCCAAATGTTCAATCGCTTCCTGTTGGGCTGGGACTTAAGTTCTTATTCGGAAGTTCATTAATTATTGCACTAATATTTGGTCTGTTAATACCAATACTAAAACAACATTGCAAATTATTAATCAGTTCACTACTCTTTGGCACCGCGTTTATTACATTTATTGTAGCATCGTTTCAATCAACATATAGTACCGATAGAAGAAAACCAAATGGTGTTAACTATGTATTAGATACAGATAACAACAAAGCTTTTTGGGGAAGTTTTGACTACTCAACAGATGAATATACCAGACAGTTTTTAGGAGAATCGCCAATAGTTAATAAAAAGAAGTGGGGATACAGACTCAGAAAGACAGCCGAGGTAAAACCAATTACTGAACCCAGAATAGAGTTAAACAGAGACACAGTTATTAATGCTGTACGCAATATTGAGTTTAACATAGTTACCTTACGTAATGCAAAACGATTAGAGCTATATGCCAATAGCAATTTAACAATAAAGAGACTTGTTATAAACGGAATTGAGATAGAGAAGAGTAAAGGCAACAACTATGTAGTAGATACACGTAACTACAGATATATATTCGATTATAACTTTAACCATCAGGATTCTGTTATAAACATTAGCCTATCTATTCCAGAAGGGCAGCTGCCAAAGTTTACGCTATATGAATCATCATATGATCTGCTTCAGAATCCCAACTTTAATATTAAACCAAGAGCAGATTATATGATGCCAAACTCATATCCGGGTAATATAGACTGTATTATACTAAAAAAGTCATTTGATTTAAGCGCAGGAGAATCTGTTAAACAAAACAATCATAGTCAATTAACCAAACTCAAATAATTATGAAGCAGAGAGAGTTTTATATAGATAATCTGAGAATATTACTAACATGTCTGGTTGTGCTACATCATTTAGCAATAACCTACGGAGCAGCAGGAACATGGTACTACATAGAAGATAATACCAATGCTGTATCGGTATTCTTATTAACGCTTTTTACGGCAACCAATCAGGCATTCTTTATGGGTATGTTCTTTATGATATCAGCATTCTTTTTAGATAAATCTTGCCAGAAAAAGCCTACGGCTGTAATACTAAGAGATAAATTTAAACGATTAGGTATCCCCTATATAATCTATATACTAATAGTATCGCCCGTTATTCTATATCTGATAGCATTAAGTACCAAAAACAGCTCTATATCGGTAATGGAATTTATAGCAACAGGACGGTGGACTAAACCGGGTCCGCTATGGTTCAACTCAGCACTATTAATCTTTACCGTAATAGCACTAATGTTCAGAAACAAGATATCAGGAAAAACAGATATGAAACTTCCGGGCGATACCAAGATAGCTATATTGGCTGTAACTATTGGCATATGCTCTTTCCTTGTAAGAACTATATATCCTGTAAGCACTAGTATACCGTTTATAGGTTTCCAGTTGGCACACTTTTGCCAGTACATTATTCTGTTTTACGCAGGACTAAAGGCTTCTCAGAACAATTGGTTCAACCAAATTTCATATAAGCGTAGTATAAAGTGGTTTAAGATAGTTGCTGTTCTTATTATTATACCCTTTCCACTTGGTTTCTATTTAGGAGGAGCTTTAGAAAAAGGTACAGACATGTTTCTTGGAGGATTCACTGTTCAGTCGCTATTCTTTGCAGTTTGGGAACAGGTGGTTGGTTTTGGTATTATTATTGGCCTAATAGGTCTGTTCAAAGCCAAATTTAACAGACAGAACACTCTGCAGAAAAAGGCATCAGACAGTGCATATACAGTATTCATTATACATGCATTTGTTCTGGTTGTTTTATCACTCTTAATAAGAGATGTTAATATAAATAGCACCGCAAAGTTTCTTATAATGGCTCCTGTTGTACTAATAATAAGTTTTATATTATCTAATATACTCAGACGATTACCTTACTTCAGACAGGTATTGTAATGTCTTAAAATGCTAAAGCTATCTAATCTGGTAGCTTTAGCTTACTCTACTCTAACCCATCTCATTCAGCAGATAGCATTTGCATAAAACAGGCATAGAGTTGTAAGTTATTCATAACAATCGCCACCAAGTGGCAGATTATTTAGCCTGAGGCAACGCCTCAGGTATTAAAATATCAACAACCCCGCCCTGTAAGGGCAGCTTAATATACAGATAGTTACTCCAACAAACACAGATATTTATTACCACAATATTTTTAATTTATAAAACATTGTGAGAGACAAATTATATATCATGTTAAAAAGATAACTATACAATAAGAGAAAGATGATCTGTATGCATATATGGTATAAAAGATCATGTTCCGCTAGATTAACATGAGATTTTCAGCTCGTACTGTATCGTTTTAGGATACACAATCATAAATTGCAATACTGATTATTACCGGAAGAGCCGCATTAATTACCCACCTATATATCTCAGACACAACCCATCTCATCTAGAAAGGCAGTATATTCTTAAGCTGCACTTTCAGCGCGATTATACAATTATATTAACTACCCAATGCGTTGCATCAGGCTAGATTAATCCAGGCATTCAGCCCGTAATATCTCCCCAAAAACACATTTCACTAGCAGATAGCATTTATATAAAACAGGCATAGAGCTGTAAACTATTCATAATAATCGCCACGGAATGGCAAATTATTTAGCCTGAGATCTTCAGCTCCTACTGTATCGTTTTAGGATAGCAATCATAAATTGCAATACTGATTATTACCGGAAGAGCCGAATTAACCACCCACCTCTACATCTCGGACAGAACCCTTCTCATCTAGAAAGGTAGTATATTCTTAAGCTGCACTTTCAGCGCGATTATACAATTATATTAACTACCCGATGCGTTGCATCGGGCTAGATTAATCCGGGCATTCAGCCCGTAATATCTTCCCAAAAACACATTTCACTAGCAGATAGTATTTATATAAAAAAACATAGAGCTGTAAACTATTCATAATAATCGCCACGGAGTGGCAGCATATTTAGCCTGAGATCTTCAGCTCGTACTGTATCGTTTTAGGATACGCAATCATAAATTGCAATGCTGATTATTCCCGGAAGAGCCGCATTAACCACCCACCTATGTATCTGCTCCAAAGAGGAGAGCAAATTCATGATTATGTGTCGATTAACTTAACCACTTTGTGTAGACATTTTTTTAGGACAACACATTATAACCACTAACAACTTAAATATATAGAGTAGGTCTACAAAAAAGAACAAACTCTCCTATTTACCACTTAGCCAAATATACAATTTGAGGATTATCTTTTTCTCTCAATGTCAAATCGCAGATTTAGCGAGACTTTTTCAGAATCCAAAAGCTTCAATCCCCCTCCAAAATCGGATGAGATATACATTTTGTTGTACGATGACCTTGTTAAATTTATTATTCATGCAGATAAAAATACATTATCTTACTTGCATTTAGGATAACACTTTCTTTCGATAGTTAGCTCCCCATTTTTGTAATTGTACAATCATAGGAATAAGCTCAGCACCAATCTCTGTCAAAGAATAATCTACTGATTTCAGGTTGTCATTTACTTCGGTTCGATTTATTATTCCATACATTTCCAACTCTTTTAGTTCTTTCGAGAGAATTCGAGGTGATATTTCATGACACCTTTTCATTTCGTTAAAGCGTTTGATTTCAGCTGAGAGGCATAAAATAAGTCGCATTTTCCATTTGCCGTTCAATACTCTAAGCAAATCATCTAAAGGAAGTAAGAACGTATTACAGTCTCCCTTTCCCGAACATTTAGTACAAGCCATAATTAGGTTACATAAAGGTTACTAGTTACTTTTAAGTAACTTTAACAAAAGTAACAGTTTTTACATTTAAATTTGTATTAAATCAAAAATTAATATTATGAAAAAACATAATTGTGAGAACTGCAAACGAAGAGCAAAATATGACAATAACCCTAAATCCCTTGGTGGAAGATTTTGGCGATGGCATATCAATTGGTGTCCTGGTTGGAAAAGATATATAAAATCCTTAAGCGAGAATGAGAAAATTCATATAAAACATAAGTATCAGTTGAAATAGAATACCTAATTAAAGCCGACATTTACGTTGGCTTTTTTCTTCCATAAGAAGATATGTTCATTTACTGTTTTCTGTTTTTACTACTCTAGTCTGAATCTACCGGTTGTAGAATTCTTAGGGTATCATAATAGTTTCCGGCTTGTATTGAGATAATCATATCTCTATCTTCTCCTGTATCATTGGCTTTTAGTTTAACAAAGAGTGTATCTGCAGCTTGCCTCTGTACAACAAACTGCTCCTCTGTTATTGTATATGTTAATGATTTCATTATTACATCCTCGCTGCCGTAGTAACGGTAAGTACTGTCTTGAAAAGAGATACCATCAACCCACCACATATCTCCTCCTGTGGTTACTGTTAAAGAGTCGGCTCCGGCTGCAAAATCTACCCTATTTGTAGATAGTTTAATATACTCACCCCATTTGCCTAACGGGTTATACTTCTCTGAGCAGGATGTCAGAGCGATAATTCCTATTATCAGAGTTACTATCTTTTTCATTATAAGCAGTATTAGGTGTTTAGGTTAAAACATCTGTTCTAACATAGATGTTAAACATATATCAGTATACTAAACAATAGTTAAAATAGTGTCAAATATATTAAAATAACAAAACAATGTATAAAGTAGTGTAGTTTTTTATATGATAATTTGTTAATTTTAATAGTTTACTTTGCCAAAACGGAGGTGTTTATTTCGCAATCTATCGCTATTATAAATTTATTATTAATAATTTATAGTTTCATCAAGTCATATATACAACACCATACCTTTAACTGTTTTAAATTTATATATAATATTGATTTTGCTGATGGTCAAATGTTGGTTCAGCTGATAAATCGGATCTAACCCATCTCGTTTAGAAGGCAGTATGTTTTTAAGCTGCACTTTCAGCGCAATTATACAATTATATTAAATACCCGATGCGTTGCATCAGGCTAGATTAATCCGGGCATTCAGCCCGTAATGCCTATGCAAGAACATAAATAGCAAGCAGATAAATATCCAGGTTATAGAATGTAGCCTTCAATATAATCTCCAAAAAAGTAAGAGCTATATCTTAATGTAATAATTATACATATAGTACAACAAATCGCCACCAAGTGGCAGATTATTTAGCCTGAGGCAACGCCTCAGGTATTAAAATATCAACAACCTCGCCCTGTAAGGGCAGCTTAATATACAGATAGTTACACCAACAGACACAGATATTTATTACCACAATATTTTTAATTTATACAACATTAAAACTATCAAACACCTGACTCATCCGGCTGGCAGCAGATAGCATATTCTTAAACTACCTTTTGTTATATGCACCATTATACAACGGCTCTTCTCAGTACCCATAAGCGGTACTGCTATATATCTGCTCTGAATTAACCATATCTTTTACAGAATAAAACCAAGCCGGATGCAGCAAAACAGAGAATCTCTTTACCCTAAAAGGATACTCCTTATTTGCCTCTGCCCACTTCGGATCACTCTCCTTCCAATACTCAAAATTAGATCTTATCCTATCTACCCACCACGAGTCACTATACCTACTGGCAAAATCACTATCATCTAACTCAATAACAACCTCACCTATCTCTTTTATACCCCAAATAATAGCTTCGTCACCATTAAACTCAATACACTCCTCTCCGTACTGAATACGCTCCGGATATTCAGGGTACAATACCCCTCCTCTTGAATTAAACCAGTTTGCAATTGTCTGTTTCGTGTTGGGCATCTGGTTTTGTAAATCGCACAAAACACGTATCATAAACTCCCTGTATACAATTGAATTAATCCCCAAACCACGATGATATGGAAATGCCATTATTCCATCATGATCCTGAGCTAACTCTATATCAATCTCGTGTACAGGCAGAACCTTAAAGCCCTTTACATTTAGCTCCCCCAAAATATTATTCCAAATTAGTTGTACCGAATGAGACAAATAGGCAATACTATTCTCTGCATAACTACGTTGCAGGTTCTTAAACGCTTTATCGTACCTGTTTATCAACGGAAGAAAAAAATCATCTCCCCCTGAGTCATGATTCTCTTTCAATATCTCACAAAACCTACTATAAGTCAAATTCCACGGAGACTCCCCTTTAGCTAACTTAATTGATAATAACTCAATATAATTCTGATAATCAAAATCAAACTCAGGTACCGCAAAACAGTAATTAATCAACTCATTAGTTTCAACTACTCTGGTCTTACTACCCTTTACTTTTACTCTAAATATATCTGCTGACATTTCTGTTTAATTATGGTAATATTTAAGATGATTATTTGTCAATTCGTATTGCATCAGACTAGGTTATCCTGAGTCTTTAACTCGCAATATATTGTCTTGCATACGCAATCATAAATCAAAGACCTGATCACCTTAACTACTTTAACATCAATATGAAAAATGCGCTAAAAACGCATTTTTCATATTATCGTGTAACGTTTTACTCAATTAGAGCAACATACTTTTATTACTCCTCTCCACATACCGGAATCATTATAGCTTTCAGGTTCGGATCTTCCATATCCTTATCCAAAGGATATATTGGTCTAACAACTCTTTTATAACCCAGTCGTTCCAGATTCTGATCAACGCCACCTGGTGTTAAAGCCATTATCCAATCTGCTCGCATATTATACAGTTCCGGAACAAGATAGCCTATCTTAACAACCAATATATCTGTCTCTCGTGGTTTCAATCCAAGATTAGTAAAATCCTTTTCGTAATGATATGGTTTACGTTTATTCGTTACAATCACAGAAACGCTTCCGGTTTTTACTACAACTTCTGTTTCAGCATATTTATCTCCATGCTTAATAGCCTGAACTTTACCAGATAGTAAGATTGGAGGCGAATAGCGATTATCAATCATTGCTCCCACATACTCTTCAACCTTACCTCCAACTCCTGCTTTAACGGCTTTTTCTACAAATTTTGGTCCGGGTATCGAGGCATATATAAGGGATACTCCACTCTCTTTCTTAAATTCCGGACGTTTTAAAATTTCATTCAGAGTCCATGTAACATCACCTGCACCACCGGCAGTCGGATTGTCTCCCATGTCGCTAATTATAAAGGGCTGCTTAGTACTTTTAATAGCTTTATCTAAACATTCATCCAAATCTGCTACAGGTGCTACAAATTCAAATTTATCTCTAACATCCCAAAAGTGTTTTGCTAACTTCTCTGCCGTGGTTTTAACCTTTTCTTCATCATCTCCTGTAACCATAACAGCTGCACGGTTTCGCTCTTCATCTGCCCATGCATAACCTACCCAGATAGAAGCATCTAAAACTCCCTCTTGAGCCGTTGCCGGAGCTACTTTAGCATACAGACTTTTTCCCGGTTCAACACGCGTACTGGTCTTTTCGCCAGGTAATAAAATTGGTACAGGTATCCATGCTTTATATTTTGGTTTGCCTTTACCACTCTCTAAACGTTCTAAAAGAGTTTCAATAGCTCTATGTTTAGATTCCATTGCATCCTCGTGCGGAGCAAGTCGGTAACATGTAATAAGATCCAGATTTTTTGCTAATCGTTCTGAAACATTTCCATGCAGATCCATACATGTAGAGATAATCGCTTTTTTGCCTATCACCTCTCTAATACGCTCAACATAATCAGCTTCAGGATCATCCAAACCTTCTACGCTCATTGCTCCGTGCAATTCCAGATACATTGCATCATACGGCAGATTCTCTCTTAGCTTTTCAAGTGTTTGGTTAACTAACGATTCATAAGCCTTGCGCGAAACAATACCACCCGGAATAGCTTTAGCCTTTAGTGTTGGAAACCATTGTGCTCTTTTAAGATTCTCTGACCCCTCTTGCAGAATAGGATAATAGTTCAGAACATCTGTTCCGTAAAGGGTATGAAACGCCTCTTCTTGGGTAACTGCAGGCGAAAACGTACTTGATTCTATAGCTAGCCCA
This sequence comes from Bacteroidales bacterium UBA6680, assembly GCA_002454955.1. Lineage (GTDB taxonomy): Bacteria > Bacteroidota > Bacteroidia > Bacteroidales > UBA6680 > UBA6680. The sequence continues at coordinate 22,405 of DKJY01000093.1, read as the reverse complement.
GCCACTGCAATTCGGGGTAGCTTTTCCTTTGGCTGGCAACCTAATAATAGAACCGAGATAATTAATAATGTAATAGTTTTATTCATAATATTCTTTTTTTATCCAAGACTAACAGGTCTTTGGGCTGTTACTTTTAAAATTCTGACTAACGTCAAATTTAGTAAATTAATAATCCCCTCAAATTTTACTCGTTGCATCAGAAATTAATTAGTGCTATAATGTGGGAAATATCACACAACGGCCAGAATATGCATAATGCTATACTGTAGATATTATGTCAGATCAATTAAATTTTTCATTTGCCAGATGGAACTCCCATAGTCATCTTCGTGTGTATGAATAACTCGTTTAAATTCTATTAACTATAATTTGCGGATTCTTTTTATGACAAGTAATAATCCTGTTACTGTTTTCTGGTTCTGATAGTTTATACAATATTGACATTACTGTTTAGTTTCATTATAAAAAATAGACACACAATAAAATAGCATACAATATAAAGTACGGTATATTTATTGATGTTATCCAAAACTTTCAGAACATTACCTCTATTCTAAAACAGTAAGGTATAAAAACCAACTCCTATGTAGTATTAAAACATACGGTAAAACATCATCAAATGCTAATTAACATTATAATTAGATCATAAATACTTAGAATGTGTTAATTTGTTTTTGGTTATTATCAACTTTCTCTATTCGTATAATTTAGTGACAATTACCAACTTAAGCAAACAACCCCAATCTTAAGCTGTAGTTTAATACAGCTTAAGATTGGGTAATAAAACATAGTCAGCTTTTTAATTGGTGCTTCTGTTACCAATTATTTAACCTGCACTTTTATCTGTTGGTAAATCTCATATACTTTTTTACCTCATCTACATTCTTTGCCGATGTCAGCATCTCTAATAGCTTAAACGCAACATCTATACCGGTTGCCGGCCCTGTTGATGTTATAATGTTTTCATCAACCACAACATGTTTATCCAAAACATTTACACCCATATCTGCAAGGAAACCTCTTCCGTATACATCAGACAGATCGTAGGTTGTTGCATCTCTGTTTTTTAAAACACCCGATTTTGCTACAGGTGCCGCAGCAGCACAAACGGCTGCAATTATCTTTTTGTTTCTGTCAAACTCACGTATTACATGCTGAAATCGCTCATCAAACACATCCTCATAGAATCCGGAGTTCTTAAATCCGCCCGGAATTGCCAATGCATCATAATCATCAATATTAACCTCATCAAACTCTATCTCCGGACGAACAATTAAGTTCCATTTGCACTTTATCTCAGGTCTGAGTGCTGTAGATACCATATCAACAGGCTCAACTCCTATCTCTCTACTCCACCCTATTACGTCTGTAAACACCCCTGCTTCATACTCCTCAAACCCTTGCGAAAGAAATAATAGTACCTTTTTGCTCATGTCTTATTATGTTTTGTGCTTGACTGCTAGCTCGTTCTAAATATATAATTAATTTCTTTATATGCTGTATAAGACTAGATTACTTATTCAATTCTCTTTTTTCGAGTTCTGACTCTAACTCCTCTACGGTTGGCAAATCACCTTTCAGATTATCTGGCAACGATTCGGTTAAGGTAAATTCACTTACACCCATAGGTTTAGAGATGCCTCGTAAAGCAAATTCTGTCTCTATCTTCTTTCTGTCACGACAAAGTAATATACCAATAGTGGGTTTGTCATCTTCTGCTTTTATTAAACTATCAACCGCTGACAGATAGAAGTTTAGCTTACCTGCATATTCGGGTATAAATCTGGTGTTTTTAAGTTCTATTACCACATAACATTTTAGTTTGGTATGATAAAATAGCAGATCAATGTAATAATCCGATTCATCCACCTCAATATGATATTGTCTGCCAACAAAAGCAAAACCCTTACCAAGTTCCAGTAAAAACTTAGACATATGTTCTATTAACTGTTGCTCTACATCTTTTTCGTTGTAGGGTTTTGTCATTGTAAGAAAATCAAACGAATAAGGGTCTTTTATGGTCTGCTGTGCCAAATCAGATTGTGGAGCAGGTAACGTTTGTTTGAAATTGGTTATCGATTTTCCATGTCTCTGATATAAACCAGATTTTAGTTGTAATGCTAAAACATCTCTACTCCAACCATTTTCTATAGTCTGTTGAATATAGAATTGTGCTTCTTCTACACTCTTAGCTTTAGTAAATATCTGAATATTATGTCCCCACGGAATTTGGTCAACAAGCTGTTGACTTAATTTATCAGTTTTATCAAGCTGCTGTTTATCTGCTTTTTGCAATTGGGCAACAGACTGTTGCCCAATTGTAGAATTATAGAACTCATAGAAAAATTTGGCATATTTTAAATTTCTTTCAGAGAATCCTTTCGATTCAGGAAACTCTGACTTTAAGTCTTTTGACAAATTAAATAGTACCTTATCTCCCCAGTTACTTTCGTTTAGCTTAACCGAAATCATTTTACCCAACTCCCAATAAAACAAAATAAGTTCACGATTAGCAGCAAGAGCACTCTTTATCTGCGCTGTACGAATCTTAGATTTCACTTCGTTTAGCCAATTGGTGTACTCTTTATTGAGTTTTATGTTGGTCATAATATCTTAGTTTTACAATTCTAAATAAGTATCTATCATATCGCTTTTAACAACATTTAATCACCCCCTATCCATCTTATGTTCGTGTATTCCAACTCTATAAACTACCCATTTCTATACTATAACCGCTTTTATGCTTTGTCTTATCCGATTAATTAACAAAGAGTGATTAATTAAATAGCCGTCTGTATTGTCCTACCTGATATACAAAGCCTGAAAGTATTACGAAGGTCAACTTAAACAGTTTCAATCTATTCATAAATAATTTATTGTCTCAAAATTGTTTGCCCGGACAGAGACCGCTTCATTATGAAAGAAACAACTCATTTATAATGGTTAATGATAAATTATTAATTGTTAACGTACCATCGTTTAACTAAATCCTTGGATTTGGTCTGGCAGGTAGATTACTGGTGTTTATTGGCATTCGCCAAGTTACAGAACTTGGCTCAACGAGGAAGAAGGAGATTTAATGGTTAGTTGTAAATTATTAAATGTTAATGCACCATCGTTTGACTAAATCCCTGGATTTGATCTGACAGGTAGATTACAGGTGTTCTGCTATACAACTTACCAAAACACCTGTTAATGCGGGTTTGGTAACACATTTCGACTCCGCTCAATGTGACAGAAACAACTCATTTATAATGGTTAATGACAAATTATTAATTGTTAACGTACCGTCGTTTGACTAAATCCTTGGATTTGGTCTGGCAGGTAAATTAGTTAATATGATTTTATTGCAGAATTGTGTTGTTTTTAAACACCCCATAACATTTGGGCTATGAAACGTAACTCTCTGAGTTGCGCCTGCGCAGAGAGTTATGTTTTATGAGCCTTTGTTGTGTCTAGTACGTTAATACATTCTCTTAAATATTTTAAAGGAAACGGCATTACTGTCAAATTCCCATTTTTTACAAAATCAACATTCATTAAAGGAAGTAGTTTGTCAAAAATTAATTCAGAGTCTTTTTGAGGTTCAATTTCTCTAATTACTGATGCTCTGATTATTTGTTGTTGAATGCCTTCTCCTTTTTCTCCAACATAATAGAAAATTCTATTCTCATTTTTTAATAGATGAATATCTAATTGACTATCTAATATTTCATAACGAGTTTTGTCTCTTAAATATGATTTTAAGATTTCGCCAGTTTCATTCTTTATCTTTTCTGAAAAGAGCTTTTTGTCGTTTCTATTGTCAAAGCAAGAGAGTAATGATTCTTTATTCCAATTTTCGACAGATGAAATCCGCTGTTCTATTATACATTGTTTTTCAGTGCCTTGAATCACATCTCTTAAATATTTAATAGCTTCACTTTTGCTTAGTTTTAGCTTTTCCGATTCACTTTTAAGTATATCGTAAATAAATCGAAATTTGGGAATAGTATAGTTGTTTGTCCTTTTTATTGCATTAATATTTCCTAAATCATCTTTAACAATAAACTCTATCATTGAATTATCATCAAATATTTTACAAAGCATATTATATTCATCTTGCTTAAATAAATCACTTTCAAATTCTTCAAAGTTTAATGTGCCATTAGGATAAATGGTTAAAAAATAAATGTGTTCGTTGATTTTGTTGCCAAATATCCATTTGTCTTGGTAATTATACTTTTTCCAATCTACAATAGAGATTTTATTATTGGTAATGTCGTTTTTTATAATCGATTCTGAAATCAAGGCTTTTAATGATGCTTTTGAATTAGTCTTAAAATCTTCGATAGTCAAATGTTGACTTAGATGGTCTGCTTTATAAGGGTCTTTTATTTGGTACTTCTCATAAAATGCTTTATTGTGAACCAATTTTAAATTATACCCCGATGTATTTATTCTTTTCCCAATCTTAACTTTAGATTTTGGAATGATGTTTTTTAATTCTTTTTGAACTTTAGTAATTGTTTCAGTAGAATCTTTTGCTAAATCAATTAATGTTACATTTTCCTGGAAATCATTAATTTTAAATTCAGTTGAATATCTAATTGTCTTTTCTATGTTAATCGGAAGAATTTCAATCTTTAAATAATCAGATAACTTCTCTTTAATGGACAACAAAATTGAATTAAACATTCCAATTTTACTATTGTTAAATTCATCAATGTTTTGAAAATTGAGAAAGGGAATATTGCTTTTTTCTAACTTGCCGCGTTTGCTCGTTTGTTTTAAAATATATTGGTTTTCTCCATTTAGCTTTTCTGAATTTAGAACTCGTCTTAATGTTTTTGTACTATGAACAAATGTGTATTTAGGATATTCATTTATTTTCCGATTTCCAAATACCATTTGTTTTTGCAATAAAATACAAGAAAACGTTTTTACATCTAGTTGAAAGAATAAATCTCTTGAAATATTTAATTCCAATGCTACGATTTTAAATATTTGTTCTTGATTATTCTTATTGCTAATATTAAAATAATATGGATTAAATAAATATAATTTCCCCGTTAAATTATTAAAGGATAACCTATTGTGTTTTGGGTTTGATATTGAATTTATAAGTAACTGTGCAAGCGTGTGATGGGGGAGTAATTCTATCTCTTTTGAATCAAGAATTTTAAAAGAAAGAGAATCTCCATTTTCAATCTTTTCTAATTGTTTTGATAAATCGACTTTATCAATAATCTTTTTATCAAATAAAGCATAGAACGATTTTCCAAATTCAAAAACAATACTTCTTGCTTTCAATGATAGAGCTACTTCGTCCAAAACTAATGCTCCATATTTAATGTAGTTCTCACTGGTTGTGAATTTTACAATAGAAAAACTGCAAAATATATTATTTATATTGAAGTCGATTTTAAACTTATTAATATTACAATACTTCATTATTGTTTTAGTTCTTTTATGATGCTATCATTAAGGGTTTTAGTTTGACTATTCCATAAAAATGGAATTTCTACAATTTTACCATCTGATGATTTAATCATCTTTCTGTTTTCGGTAGCTAAGATATTTATAATATACACTTTCTCGCCATTAAGTGTAGCTAATTTTTCTCTGATTTTTTCTTCTTGTTCTTTAAATGCTATTTGTGTGTTTTCTTTCCAATGCTTAAAGTCAATATAGGTTTTTGAATCTTTTATTTTGAAATCAAATAATTCATAATTTTCAGTTGGTAGTTCTTCAAGCTTTGTATTAAAATGTTTTTCAAAAATGAACTTGCCAATCTGTTCGCCTAATGCTCCTTTATAGATATTATTAAACAAAACAGGTGAAAGGATATAGTCGTTTGAATTAAAATTAGCTGTCCAATTATTCTCATCAAATAATTGCTTAACTCCATTAATTTCTATAAGTTCATTTAGTCTTGCTGATTCAGCCGATATTACTTGACCTATATTATTTTTAAAATCCACTTCTACATCTTGATAATCATTTATCTCATCTTTTTCTTTTATCGAGAAGTAGTATTTATCATTTGGTGTTGGCAACTCAACATATAAATCAAGAATTCTGCTGAGATTATGTTTTTTTACTTCATCAATGGAAATAGTTGGGAATTGTAAACACATTTTTCTTAGTTTCTCCCATTCAATTTTCCGTTTATCAGTCCAAGCCCAATCAGGAGTTATGTATTTTCTTATTTCTGAATGAACTTTTCTATTTGTCGAATTTGCAAGTGTTTTAAATTTTGAATCAGTATTCTTTTCTTGACTAATTTTCTCTCTACTTGATAAAACTAATGATTTGAACTCATTAAGAACTAAGTTGTTTTCAATGTCAAAATCACATATAAGCTTATCTAGTTCTGCATCTGCAAAGATGTAAATGTTTGAAGATTTTAGGTTGGTTCTACAAATTCGACCAATTGCTTGAATGATATATTTTGCAAAGTGTTGCTTGATGTTGTAATCTTTGTATAAGAAACCATTATTTGGACTTTCAGGTTTATTGGTTGTGTTGAATGACGCTAATAAGTGCTTGAAAGCTATTGTAACTTGATGATTTAGTTGATTAATTGATATTAAACCAACTTGAACTAAAAACTCTAATTGAAACAAATATTTTATAAAACCTTCTTCATTTAAATTAAGGCTAATTTGTTGAATGATATGTGTTGGTTTATCTAAATATATTGCATTAATGTCTGTTTTATTTTTAGTGTTCCAGTTGGGTAACTTTTCATCACGTACATTTACTAAATTCTTAGGATTTGGAGAAATAAACTGTAAATTTTGACCTGCCCCCATTGTTTGGTACATTGAAATAATAAAGACTTTTTTCCCTTTTTCTAATTTGGTAATAAATGTCTGTTTCTTGTTTTCAAAATCGTTACTATTAATAATCTCATAAGCATTTTGCACTTTGAATTTTTCTTTATCGAATGAGAATAGGTCGGTCGTTTGGGTTGTCTCCTCAATCAAAATCTCAAATATTTCATTTAACAAATTCAGATTAAGATCTTTATCATTATACTTAGGCTCTTTATTTAGTAAACATAGAAATCCTTTTATATCATTTTTTAAAAGAAATTGTTTGAAGCAATAACCAATTTTTAAATAACGATTGAAATGATATTCAGTAATATTTGCATTGTTGGCTTTTAGTTTCCCTATAATATCTAATGCCAATTCTTGGTTATCGAATAGTTCTCCAAATTGATTAATAATATCTTCATAAGACGAGTTGTTGGAGACAAAAGAAACCCACTCTGGATAAATTGAGACTTTATTATAATATTTATTTTGGCTTTTAAATAAATTTGAGAGTTGGTCTTTTTCTTCTTGGCTTAGTTCTATAAAACTATTCCCAAGTTGTCTTTTAAAATATTTGATGTCATAATTCCCTGTCACTGTTTCAATTAAAGCAGTCGCCGATATTCCTATAAGTTTTGATTTTTCCGCTAATTTTAAGATGAATTTTTCGGGAGTATTTTGAAAGTTGTATATAAAGGTTTTAGTTTTTGATTGGTGTGCATCATCATCAATAAAATCATAATATCGAAACCCATTTTCATAGATACTAAGGTCATAATTGAGTTCATATGTTCCATCATTTCGTCTATTATTTCGTTCTCTAGCACTAAGAAGATTGTCGATGATGTAATTTTTGTGCTTACTCTCTAATCCGAACTCTTCGATAATTGTACTTAAAGCAAGGTCAAACGTAAATTCTGGTCTTCTTGTATTACGTTCTCTTTCTTGTTCTTCTAATTGTTGGTAATTTTCGGCAATGCTTTTTATTACACTACTGAAATAATTTATAAAACCTTTAATTTGATTTAAAAGTGCAACAATATTTTTCCCAGTTGTTGGTCTACTATTTTCAAAGATTATTTCATTAATTTTTTCATATTTATTAGGCGTTAGTTTTATGAATCTTTTGTCATTTCTATACACTGAGTGATATTGGAAATCGTTAAATAGTAAATTACGTTGATTCAAGTATTCATTATCTATATCGCTTGTTTTGAAACTGAAATCTAATTGATATTCAGAAACAATTTCTTCAGCTTTCTTTAATAATGTTTTTTGAATATTTTCTAATGATCGTCCATATCCTAGATTTATTAATTCCTCTCGCTTTTCCGAATGTGTTGTGAATTTACTAGGAAAGATATTTTTAGATAATGCCCAATATATTTCTGTAAAAAGATGAATAAAATCAATTCGTTGTTTTTTTCCTTTTTCAATAATGTTATTTAGAATGTTGTCTTTGGTTGCATCAAATTCATCAATGAAGATTATTGCATTTTTAGTAATGATGTTTTCTATGAAAGAATAGGAAGGTTCGACTAGTGTGCTATTTTTGTGATAGAACTTATCAATGCTTAAAAAAAAGATCTTTTTCTTTGATGAAAATACCGCAGGGTATAATTCTCCAATCCATTTTAATTCTGAATCATTTTTGATTGCATCAATACGTTGTTGACGGTTGGGATAATTCTCTTTTAAGAATTTTTCTATTTTTCTTCTAAATTCAGGTTCATAGTCTGTACGTAATTCTTCGCACAATTTATTTACAATACTTTTTAGGCTTGAATTGTTCTTATGATTATTTATATCATTTACACAGTTTTTGATTGAATAAAAAATCTTAGAATTTTTAAAGTAGGCATTTATAGAACCTTCTACTTTATCAAAGTTTTTTATCAGACAATCAGAATTTGAATCTAAGAATGTTACGTGTTTTTCAAATGAAATTAAATCTTTATTTGGTACGAAAAATTTGTCTCTTAATTTTTCGTAAGGGAGATTCTTTTTAAGATTAGTGATGAAAAATATTTTTTTCCCATCTGTGCAATAATCCTTGTAGTTGTTATATATCCATTCAAGAACATTATATGTTTTACCTGAGCCAGTTGGAGGATTAAATAATAATAATCCAGTCTCTTGGTTACAATGTCTATTTAGTATGTCTTTCATTCTTAGTATTTGTTTCTTTTGGGCTGTCACAGTATTAGGCACAACGTTTCATGATGAGTAGTAGCGGATTTAAAGGCGGTTTCGTATCAAGTTACTAAGTAGTCAAAGCTGTACCTTATCTAAATAGTCAAATCGACAGATTTGGCGGGGTTAGATAGAAGTGCTACAGCTTAAATTTCCTACAGAAACCGCTATTACTTATACATATTGTTGTGTGGCGTTATTCAAAACAGAATTTAATAAACACACGAATATAGCCAAAGAATGTAATATCGTGTTTAGTTTGTTTATCAATTTGCGAATTAAACTCTGTGGATTCAGAATACATTTTTGAGTCAAGAAAAGATTTTTTAAAAAAAATAGCATCTTTAATCTCGTAATCTTCTACGATCTCTATATTTTGAGATTTTCGCTTTTTACTCATGCTTATAGAGTGAAAATTAATATTTTCCATAATTTAATCTTTTAATTTATAAACGTCAAATAAAAGTAAATACGATGTGAAATATAGCCAACAACTTGTCTGATAAAAGGAATATCAAATATATTCTTTTTTTGACTATCGAAGATTAGTAAACCAGCTGCAGGTTTTGTGCATTCTTCTCCATCTCTAATGACTGGACCAATAAGAAAAACACCTAAACTATTATAATATTTTGTTTCATCAGGATTGTTTGAAAAGTATTTACCTCTTTCTTTATCTTTTTTTAAATTGTTTGAAATCCATGTATGAGAATTTTTTCCTAAAACTTGAGAATATGCGCTATTTATATACAAATCTTCTTTATTTAATTTTTCTTTCTCTTCTTTTGTAGAATATTTTGTTATAAAGTCATCAGACCATTTATATGTTACAAATAGTTTATTATTAGACCGACATTCCAATATTGAGTTTTCTCTCGATTTCTTTTCCTGTTTTGATGGTATTCTTTCAAAAGTTCTTAAATGGAGTTTATCAATTGCTTTTGTAGTGGATTCATCCAGCTGTTCTTTCGATATTTTTTCAAATAATTTTATATGCACAGAAACATCTGAGCCCGTTATTATATCAATTATGTTTTTAAATTTTAACAATAACAAGGCTATAGTACTCCTTTTCTTTTTATTAATTAAGTACTCGTCTTTTGTGTTTTTTAGTTCATTTATTTCCAGTCTTGATTCTTCAAGAAGATGTTGGCATTCGTGTATTTCTAGAATTACTTTGAATAATATAATAGGACTGAATCTTCTTATGGCAATAAGAAAGTTAACATTTCCTCTTTTTTTCAAGTAGAATACAATCCCTTTAATAATCAAAAATAAAATTGATACAATTAATAGTATTATTGAAACGTTTACAGTTAACCAATTAAAATCAATTATCTTTTTTGAATATTCTTCAGGGATTAGTATGTAAGTGAATGACAATATACTGCATATAGAGGCTATTAAGTTAAGGGTTTTAGACATTTTTTTATTTATTATTTATGGTTATTTTACATTTATGCCACACAACGGTAAATTGTATGAGTAGTGGCAGATTGCGTGGTACTTTCCTGTCAAACCGCAGGGCAGTTTGAGCGGGTTACAAACCTTGATATTTAGCACTTCACCTGCCATTACTTATACAAAATGTTAGCGGTTCGGGTTTCTTTTATTAGTCATATGTATTCTGTCTAGAATTTACATAAAATGTTCAGCATCCCTGTTTTGTTCTCTTTCAATATCCTTGTCTAAATAGCCAATATATGAATTAGCCCATTCTCTAACATTTTCAGTTTCATGGTGACTTAATTGTTTAAACAATTCTTTTTTCGACTCAAGAAAAGGCACTACTGAACCAGTCCAAGAATAAGTTCCCATGTTAGAACTTAAATGGCTAAGAACGTCTTTTATATCGCCATATTCATCAATTAGTCTTTGTGCAACAGGATGCCATTTTTCAAAATCCTTGTTGTCATTATCAAAAATAGGTGTCAATTCTGCAAGTCTCGTAGGGGCAAGTGGTTTATAGTTCTTACACCAATTAAAAATCGAATCTATGTCACCATCAAATAATACACCTACGCTTCTTCCAACTCCACCAATATGAGAACCTAGAATATGTTTTAATCCATAAAATTTAATGTAGTCATCCTCATTTGAAAGAAGTGCATTGGATAAATCTTTCCAGATAGAGTTGAAATGTACTTTCATTAATACTTCATATATCCTTTGAACATAATTGTCAAGATGGTAGGAGTTTTCCCAAGTAATAGAATCTATTACTGATTTATTTATAAACTGAGCAAACTCAATTTCTTTTTCATTTGAGATGATAAGTGATATGGCTTCTGACCATTTATAATCATCTAACTGTCTTTTAAATGTTCTATTAAAGCCTAATTTTAAAATACTCTTTCTAATGATAGGAATAAGTGAAGTCTTTTTAGATTCGTCACCATAACCAATATCGAAGAATAAATCAAATACTATTGCACAACCTTCGTCATCGTATTTGAACAATTTCTCACTTAAAATATTTAATTCTTCTAAACTTAATTGAGATAAAGCATTACTGTAATTAAAGGAATAGAAATTAGATAAATCGCAAACTTTATTGTCAATTAGTTCAAATAATAAATTGAAATATTCTTTTCCTGATTTATCTATGGAAAGAAAGTAAAACAATTGGCAATTAAATTCATTAGACTGAAATAGGTTAGAATAGAACTCCTTTTTAACGTCACTACCAGAATTTGCAATAAAACCACCAAGAACATTGAGATTTCTTTCTTCTTGTGGGATTTCTTGAATAACTTCTAAAGAATAATTAATAAAATGCTTTACTTTCTCCTTATCATCTCCCAGTATTTCTGATAATCGTTTCCCAAAATGATAAGAGTAGACTTGTTGATTTTTATAGAATGAAGGAAATGTTTCTTTCCACGAAATTTCACTTTTTATAAATTCATCCGCTAATTCTCTAATCGCATCAATTACTTTTTCACTTGAGTAACTTTCATCATTATCTAGATGATAGGAACTCGATAAGTTAATATATCTTGTTGAAAAATCAGTTTTAGTAAGTAACTCAATTAAGTCGTTTATTTCCTTAAGTTGTTTTTCCGAAATAGATTGTTTTTCATACTTTCTTGCAAACTTTAACCCTTTTAATCCACTATCCCAATCATTTCTTTTGAAATCCGATATCTCTTTCAAGAATGGCATAATTAATTCCCCCATTCTTGTGTGATAAAGAGCCCTAATACTATTAGCAATATTCTCACTTGCCAATTCAGAGAACTCATTATTCGATTTTATGATTTCAAGATGTTTATTAAGAATATTATTCCAATAAACTTCAATCTCACTCCAAGTAGGATTGTTATCTATTAATCTCTTGCTACCTTGTTGTTCTGCTCCACCCATTCTACTAAAATGACCGAAATTCAAGCCTCTTTTCATAGCTTGTATGGCAAATTCATAGTGCTTTTTATCTCCTTTTTTTAATGCCCAATCAATTATCTGCCAACGTTCTTTTAAATCTGCTTCGGTTCCTGAAAGGTGTGTGTTGAATAGATGTAAAAATTGATTTGTAGCATTATTCCCCCAAGTTTCATTTTCTGCTATTGCAAACTGCAAAAGGACTTTTGCACTTTCTGCAAATGTTCTTTTGTCAAAGCATAATTTTTCTAACGTCCATACAATGTTTCTTCGACCAGCTTTAATTTTCAACAACTCTTCTGTTGTTTTATTGAAAAATTGACGTTTGAAATTTTGGGAAACAGCAATGGGATTCACTTCTACGAATGAGCGAAAGAGGCGTGAACCCAACTCAGTATTTAAAACTTCCGCATTATCAAAAGGGCTATCAGCTCCTACAATTTTATCAATAATTTCTACTGCTTTTTCATTATATCCAAGATATTTCATTTGCTCTGCAAATGCTTTAGATAAACTTGTTTTGTCAGGTTCTTCTAGTTCTGTAATTTCAGTTATTACTGCAATTAATCTTTTGGGGGTTAAAGGCTCAAGCCATTCTTGAGCTAAGGACATAGCTAATGGAAAAGGACGCATTCCAATAAAACGACCTCTTTTCTCAAAGATTTCTCTTTTCAAGTAATAATTACAAGTGTCATTAAAATCGTTCACCTTGACATTGTCATCGCCATTTAGACTTGTGATGTTTGTACTTTTAGCTATAAACTCCGTTTGCGTTGCTAACTCATTATAAAATCCGAAGTAATTAAAGATGGAACAAGATTTTAAAATAGTTCTATCTTTTTCTTTTTTACCTTTTGCCCCGAGTAGTTTATCAAGTAATTCTTTGTCATCTAATTTGCCAATGAATTTTTCTCCATTTTTCACGCTTTTTCCGAGTAAAACTGCCATTAAAGGAATACCTTGAGAGAAGTCTTTTATCTTAGTGATGTTCTCCTTTCCAACATTATGAAAATCATTATCTACTAAGCTTGATACTACATCAGATAAATCGTTTTTACCAATTGTAATGTAATTTGTACCTTCTGTTCTACTACTTTCTTCAGGATTTGAATCAATTGTAATTAGAGATAATCCGTTAAGGTTTCTTACTATTAAATTGTGTGTGAAAATATCGCAATTATCAACAATTAAAACTGCATCTTCTTTCTCTACTTTTACTTTGGTAATAATTTCAGCAAAATTTATTTGATTTGGATAATCATTACAATTTACATAAAGAATACGATTCGAAGTTAGTAAAGAATTATTATCGTTTTCTTTTGGTCTAAAAGTTTCTAATAGAATACGGGTTTTCCCCAGTCCTGACAATCCTAATAATCTAATAGCAATTGGACTATCAGTTGAAGTCAATATACTCTTTTGGATTTCTTCAATTTTTACATTTGATATAAACGTGTCTGATTGCGGATTTTTCATTAGCTCGTTCCATTCTTTCCAAGCGGTAAATGGGCGAAATTTGCTTTTCTGTGTTTCTAAAACATTTTGAATAGTCGGTTTTAAAGCATTTATTAAACTTTCTACTAATTTTTGTTTGATTTCGGTTTTAGGAGACTTGGTTTTGCTTGAAAAATTATATTCGGTTGGAAATCTATCATGACGTAAATCAAAAGGGATTATTTCCGCATTGTTTTTTTCTGTTGGGGAACCATTATAGTTTGTATTAAGAACACTAATGATTCTTTGCTTTCCAAGGGAGTTTAAGGCAACACCATATTCTGTCATAACATTCGCATTTGGTGTTGGCTTTTCCTTCAAGAACCAGCTTGAAACTTTATTAATCTTTTTCGCTGTTAAATCAGCAACAAATATATCACTGTCGGGGATTATTTTTTGGATAATCGTATCAGCAATTGCAACTTGTCCAGATTCCCCTCTTACTGCATCTTTGACATCAAAGTCAATATTTCTGAAATCTGGGATTTTCTTTATTTTTTTTACTGCAGTTTTTAAACAATCAGATATGAAATTCTTGTTGTATTTCGAATCTGTTGTTAACTGCCACGAGTAAAAAATTTTTATTTTCATATCTTTTATAGATTGTAGGATGTCCTTTTAACCTGACCGCTAACGAATGGCGCTATGAATAGTTGCCGATTACGGGTTGCTTACCTGTCCAGTCACACTGAATATTATACGGATTACAACCCGTGACTTTACAGCCATGCGGCAATTATTTATTAGCGCGTGTTAGCGGCTTTTATTTACTCAAAAATCTGTAGTTTTTCATCCCTGTTCTTATTTACTTCCTTGGTTATGGACTCAAGTTTCGCTATAAAATTTAGAAAATCACTAAAGTTTCCTGGTCTTCGTCTACGTTCTTCATATACTCTATTAAAGTAGTACAATCCAAGATAACTCCAAGGTGAATCAATCGGGAAAATGTTTTTCTTGTAATTCCGTCTGGTTTCAGAAATGGCAAGTTCGAAATAATCTGTTTGCGTCCTTAATGAATAGGTTCCTTTGAAATATTTGTCATTGATCACGTCATTGATCTTGACAATAAGTTCTGAACTTAGAGTAGAATTGTATTTTATCAAAGCGTCATTTAATAGGTTTTCACCATATTTGATATTTGCAGAATGAAGCTCAAAAGGATGTATATAACTACCAGTTATTCCATTCATTATTTTCCCTGTACTGTCAGGATTAATTAAAGACTCCTTACCTATTTCAGATAGAAAAGTTGTGTCTTTAAGTTTTGTGAATATTTCTTCATTCGATTTTTGACTAATCAGGTCTCTAATCAAATAGTTAATGCCATTCAATATTTGTCTATTAGCAATATTTGTCAATCGTTCTTGTCTAAATTCCAACTGTTCTTTTTTAGAATGCATTGACCATCCAGCAAATATAAATGAAGCAATAGTCAGGAATATTGTGACCCACCCTTTGATGGTTATTCTTTTAATTCCTTTTTTCTCTTCATCCCAACTCTTACCAAAAATTCCAATAAGAGCACTTATGAAGCCAATGGATATTATTATATAGTCAATCATTTTAGTCTTCTTTAGATGTGAATACAGTCTTTTAATCAGTTTATTAATACTTATATTGAATTTGGGTTTAATTTCTCTTTTGAAAATTATTTTTAATCATCTCAAAAAGTTGTAATTGCCGCTAACTAATTTATAAGTGCACTGGTGCACTTATTTCTTCTTTATCTTACATAAAAGGTGCACAATACATCCCATATAGGTATGTATTGTGCACCTTTTTGGTTAACCTGTATCATTAACATCAGATACCATACAGTAAAAAAATCCAGTAGTTTTAATCTGCTGATTTTTTTTGTTATGAACAATAACGTAATTGTTACTGTTTTTGGGTTCTGATAGTTTATTTGATATAGGCATTTTTGTGTTGTTAGGCGCCAAATATAATAAACGGAAGAATAATATACAATAATAGTGTAGGTAATTAACAGCATGCAACCAATACACTTTACTGAGTATTCAATACTAAATCACTTTCAGACAAAGCATTAAACAGATGAAAATAATTTATTGTATAACGTAATTACTGTTTGTTAATTTAACAGATATTAATCTGCAGATTGTGTTATTCTCAGGCTATCAAAATAGTTACCGGATTGTAATGTAATAACCATAACTCTGCTGTATCAGGTGTTGTTAACTTTCTTTTTAACAAGTAGTATTTCTGATAGACAAAGGAGTAAAATTATCCATTTAAACTTTAACTATCTCTTTATATAGTGCATTAATCTATTATCTTGTGCTACCGAAATTTTACTCTCTCTATCACTGGCAATTGATTTAATATATTCATAATCCATCCCATATGGATCCCACACTTTCTTTTCATCAATTAGTTTAAATCCATTTCTAATATGCAATGACTTTAATTTACTGTCATAATCTGTATCTTTAATACCAGTAGCAATAATAAGATTTCCTCCCTCCTTTAAAAGCTCCTTATATGTTGTTCTGGTTGCATTTACAAGTTCTGGTAATTTTCTAAACAGAGAGGTTAAAAAATGCTCACATACAATTGAATAACTTCCTCTTTTATCAAAATCATCCACATACTTTAAATCTCTCTGCATCAGTCTAACATTAATTAACCTTAAATCGCTACATATTGAATCTATTAATATTCTTTTATCAATATGAATCCCAACCTTCATACCATGAATCTTAATACTCTTGGGAATTCGCTTCTTCTTTATTCTAATTACTCGCTCTATAGATGCTATTTGATCTAATGGGAATATGCATTTATCAATTACATCTACATACAGTTTCTTTAAAGGAAAATCAACTTCTTTAGAAATATCTAGAACTATCTTAATAAAGGTATAAAAGTGAACATAGCTCGCAACTCCGGCAACCAGTAAATAGATCTCTTTATTTATCTCTGAAACAAATATCTTTCTAAGTCTACTCTCTAACCATTCTCTCTGTTCTTGAACAAGATACCATCCCCCTGCGGGTTCTCTTCCAGGATTATTAAACAGTTCTGACATCTTAATCATATTTGGAGTTGGTGTGTGAGTAATTTGATTTGATTCACCAAAAGAGATATTAGATGATGAATCAGATAGTTTAAATACACTATTGTTTACTTTTGATAAGTGATAATCGCAAGGAGTATACTTACCATTTACAAATCCGCAACAGCCGAATTTGTTATTTAACGAATCTTGCATTTTCCCTTCCATTTATTCCAATATTTTTGATGTAACCAGCGATATCATAATTGCAAGCATAAAATAACCAATAACAGTCTCAATCAAAAACTCTTTTGGCAAAACTCCATTAGCTGTAAAATTGAAAAATGCAGCTATAGAGACATAAATACTCTTAAGAGATGAAAAACCTCTAATAAAATACGCTACCACTGAAAAAGTTAGAATCACTAGAGCTGAACAGAGAAACCATCGTTTAAATGAAGTTCCATAATTAGTCAATATTCCAAATAAATAGACTATCAATAAAGATATAGGATAAACAATCCATTTTGCACCTCTTATTGATGAGTATAACTTGTCCTTTCTCCTCTCTAGTTTACAAAAATCCGCAAATTCTAAATGCGAATTGCCATTTATAAAAATGGTTCTGAATTGTTGATTATTTCCATTAATCAATTTAAGTCCTCTTAACGGACATATTCTCTTGATCGGACGATAATGTATTGATCTGATTTGAGACCCTATAAAAGATGCTTGATTCAAATGACAGTTCTCAATATGTAGATCACTTATTGTTGAATCATTGAATTTGCATCGTCCTAGTTGCCCTCCTGTCAATATTAAATTCTCTATTGTACTACCAGAATTAATATCAGCATCATAGAATCTTGCATTCGGAAATTTACAATTCCGAATCGTAACACTCGATAATTTTGCACTTTCAAAATCAGGTGGAGAGTCCTCTATACTATAACAATCTTCGAACACAACACTTTGCAAATTAGATTTACCAAAAGACACCCCAGATAAATCGCAATTAATAAAAGAGTAATTAATCAGAATATATCCTCTGAACATTTTTCCTCTAAGATCTCCTCTATACTCTTTCTTCTTTTTATTAAACGTATAGTTCATATAATAAACATCATTTACTATATTATTCTGAATCCAAATAATCTGAATTATCACAAGTACAAACCGATATGCAGTTTGATCAAGCTACAAACCTTGATATTTACAACACTGCCTGCCATTGCTTATACAAAATATTGTCGGTAGTACTTCTATGGTTCTGATTCAACAATTTCATTTTTTTTCTCGTCATATATAAAAATTCCGTCGACGATAGATGTGTTTTTCTTGTGAATCACATAAACAAACACTCTCTCTTTTACCTTTTTGATGTTTTTTATTTTAAATCCCAATTTAGATACGTTATTGAAATATTCTAATCTTGTTGAATCAGTCTGTGTTTTCAACTCATTTTGGACGTACTCTGAATATTTAGATTGCAATTTATTCTTCAAAAATGGATTTAATATACTGTAATCAAACTGTTCTTTTAAACCACTTTCATATGCATCACTTACAATTGGTATTGAAACAATAGTATAACAAAATGCTAAACGATATATCAGCACTAAACCAACTAATATTAATAAACCTATAAATATCTTTTTCATAATTGTTTTGATTTATCAAAATCCTTGATATGCAGAACGAACTTTTCTTCCGTTTCTATAAACATTCATTGGATTTGCGGCAGGATAAGCTCCAGGCATAAACCAATGCGACTGTGAACCTTGTCCGCGATTTCCTCCTACCATATAAGTCTTGCCATTCCAAAATGCTCCCATAGTTCTTGATGCATTAGTTGACCTTACATGTGGATACATCGAAGGGTAGGCAGATGTTGATTGCCCCCAGATTGAAACGTTCCTATAATTACTCATTCCAGAAACATTCCTTGCAAAAGAACCAATCCAATTGCCATTAGAGGCATCGTTACCTGTGTTACAACCATAGAACCCTATTTTTGATCCACTTTCTTTCCAATTATAGTCGATACTACTCCATCCCTCAATATTCATTTGTTTTGAAGTTGACGTTCTTTCTCTTCCTCCAAAAGTTTCGCCTGCAGAATAGAGTGGATTTTGCGAAGTCTCTATTGTTCCAATCGGCCCATCCATACCTGCGTGAGACCACATTCCAACTTCTGCAGTTTGACCAAACTGTTCACTATATGTATTTACAGCCCATTCTGTTAAACTACCTACATCTGAAATATCAGAGATTCCAAACATTATTACTTTATCTGTCTCTGCATTAAAACCTTTCATTGCTTCAATTTCTTCTTTCCTTGTCTGTGCTGCTGCTTGAAAGGCATTGTCACCTCGTTCGTTACCTGTTGTATAAAATAATATATAAACATCTTCTCCAAATGGGTCAATATTACGTATAGGGTTACATAGAACATAATTATAAGGACTACAACTATAATATTCTTCTGCTTTTGGATCAACTGTCAACCATTTTAAGTCAGTTGGGTTTAGTTTTACAGACTTTGTTGTCTTTTCAGCATTATCATAATAGTTTAAAGTCATACTTTTATTATCAAATTCAATTCGCGAAATTTCGCCGTTTTCAGAATTATTAGTAAGCTCAAATTTCATTGAATTTAATTCTAACATTTTCTTGTTTTTCAGTTCAGGTGCAAAACTATCATAAGGTGTTTGGGCAAATACAAAACTTACAGTTAATAGGCAACCTAATAAAATTAAAAAAATTATTTTCATGATTTAAAAGTTTTATTTGCTGTTTTTTATTTCCATTACTTTGTGTTCGTATTGTTCAGGTGTTAAATTAGATAAACCAATCTCTGAAAGGTAACGTATTGTCTGTTTCATTTCTTTAAACATTGCTTGCAATTGTGGAAATTGGGATACTTTTGAATAATCAGAAATTCCAGCTTTTTTCATTTCATTGTCAAGGTAATGTTTCTGATCATTAAGCTTCCATATTTGAAAGTTACTATTTGGGTAGTACTCTATTCCTTTTTGATAACATGTAAAAACAAATTTATCAGAATAAACTCCGAATGCTTTTTCGTAATAAGACAATAAGTCAAGAACACAAAGAGCTATTGATTCTTTTTCGTCAAGAGGTTTCAGGTACAAACCACTCATTATTCCAGCATCCGGAATTTTGAAAGATTCAATCAAAAAACTTGTTCTTGAAAATGTGCCACTTGTCATCTCAAGATTCCACCAATTCCCTTTTTCGTCCTTGTGTTTGATAAAAACGTGCATTGGTGCAGTTGCCAAGAAAGCTTCAACACTCAATTCATTTGCAAGTATTTTGTAAAAATAAGGCAATGAGTGACAATTTCCTTTATGTGTTTTTAAAAGATTTGAAACGGTAAAACTCATAAAATCATTATCCCCCATAAAGTTTTCATAATCGTAAGTGTATGGAAAATTATTATTCTCAGGAATGCTGTCAGACATATAGGTGAAAATTGCCCAATTTCCGGCGGTTTTAAATCCATTCAGCCCATTTTTTGCAATCATTTGCTTTAGTATTCTGGCTATCTTGTCAATTTCAGAATTAAATTCATCCCAATCCAGTTGTCCATTGAAATACGCATTTTCAGTCAAAAAAACTGCTCGTTTAAAATCAAGAGGTTTCTTACCATCTAACATTTTACTTATTTCCTGAATTGCTATATCGAATTTTACCTTTTGATCATTAGCAATCAGTATGTTTGAAATCAGTCCAAGTGCTAATATTATAATTGTTCGTTTCATATTTGTACTGTTCCTCTTTGTATTTTCGCTAACGTTTAGGCTATGAAACGTTGCTTGTGTTGCGCCTGCGGCAGAGAGTTATATTCTATGAGTCTTTGTCGTGACCTGTGCTTATTCATCCTACTATTGATAATTAGGAAGAGATTGATATGATTTAACAATTTGCAGAACACGCAACAAACTACATATCTTCATCTAATACTTTTCTAATTCCTTATTATTTGATAGGTACAAATTTGTATTCATTCGTAAAAGTTTGTTTATTATTTTCAAGCAAAGGGTATTCCGATTGTTATGTTTTAATTTTAGGTATTAACCTCTCTAGCTGTAGTGAGTTAGATAAATTTGCACTTGCTCAATACCAAAATGATTGAGTCCAATTCGAAAAGTCACCTGATGAACAAATAGGATTCAGTAAAAAAACATCTTCAATTAGCAAATTATAAATTCACTAAATGATTAAAGTCCTATTTTAGATATTTCCGAAGTGGACTCATGATTTAAATCTTCAGATATCAAATAAATCAATCTATTTATCTGTTGATTTACTAGGTTTTAATGATGGTTTATTACCCGGTGTATTTTTATTATCCCTTCTTCTCTTATCAAGGGTTCCATCTTTCTTTTTAGGCTTTGGTCCTGGTTTAATTGCTTCAATATTCATCTTATTCTATGTTTAAATTATTAATCACTTCTAAGTTATTCCGATTTTATTGCTGAGTTTTAACTTAAATTATGTAAACGAAATAGATCCCTATATCTTTAATAACAGATACCATATAGTAAAAAGATTCAGTAGTTTTAATCTGCTGGTTCTTTTTATGCTGAGTAGTAACAACACAACGGTTACTGTTTTTGGGTTCTGATAGTTTATATGATATAGGCATTTTTGTATTGTTAGGCGCCAAATATAATAAACAAGAAAATAATATACAATAATAGTATAGGTAATTAATAGTACGCAACCAATATACTTTACTGAGCATTCAATACTAAATCACTTTCAGACAAAGCATTAAACATATAAAAATAATTTATTGTATAACGTAATTACTGTTTGTTAATTTAACAGGTATTAATCTGCAGATTGTGTTATTTTCAGGCTATTAAAATAGTTGCCGGATTGTAGTGTCATAACCATAACTCTGCTGTCTGCGGTATTGTTGGCCTTTAGTTTAACAAACAGTGTAGTTCCGTTACGTCTCTCCACAACAAACTGATCCTCTGTAATTGTGTATGCGGGTGATTCCATTATTACATCTTTGCTATCGTAGTAGCTATAAACACTGTCTTCAAAAGAGATGGCGTCTATCCACCACTTATCACCCCCTGTGGTTAATGTTATGGTGCTCTCTTCAGCAGTAAAATCTGCTGTTGTTACAGATAGTTTAAGATCATCGCCCCAAAAACCTCTCTCGTCGTAGCTTTTAGAGCATGAAACCAGTGTTAAAACAGTTACTATTAATATTGTTATTCGTCTCATAACAAACAGATTAAATTTGATGTTTATTACATTAAAAGGGTGCTATTTATAGTACAGACAATACGGGTATAATAGCTTTACCTTGTATCAAATATAGTATTAATTGTTAATTATCAACGGTTAATAATTTAATTATTAATGGCTAATTATAAACTATCATTGTTTTTTCATTTGTCAGATGGAACTCGCATAATAATCATATATCTGTTATAATTAGTTTTTTATTGCCAGATAGAACTCGCATTTATAA
>DKJY01000169.1 GCA_002454955.1 Bacteroidales bacterium UBA6680 | reverse complement strand
ATTATAAACAGATGAAAATAGAGGTGTTATCAGTAAATATTTCAGAGAATAAGGGTACAATAAAGAAGCCTGTTGATAAGATAGAACTGAATACAAAGGGTGTTGTTGGCGATGCTCATTCAGGACAATGGCACAGACAAGTTAGTCTGTTAGCAACAGAAAGTATCAAAAAATTTGAAGCCGAAGCTAAAAGAGAGATTAAGTATGGTGAATTTGCTGAAAACATCACTACAAAAGGATTTGAGTTGTATAATATGATGCCAATGGATATACTACGAAACGACTCTGTTGAATTAATGATTACTCAGATAGGAAAAAAATGTCATGGCGATAACTGTGCAATATATAAGGAGGTAGGAAACTGCGTAATGCCAAAAGAGGGTGTATTTGCAAAGGTTGTTAAAACAGGTAGCCTTAAAGCTGGCGATAGTTTAGAGTATATTAAGAGGAGATTTAAAATTACAGTTATTACGTTGAGCGACAGGGCTAGTATTGGAGAGTATGAAGATAGAAGCGGACCAGAAATATCTAAGTTACTGCAAGAGTATTTCTCTAAAACAAACAGAGAGATAGAGATTAATAATATTGTAATTCCTGATGAGGAGTATAAACTGGCAATATCAGTTGATGATGCTCTTGACAACGATGTAGATATAATTATTACTACCGGAGGAACCGGAATAGGACCTCGCGATATTACTCCTGATGTTATTTCTGGCATGCTTGACAAAGAGATACCGGGAATAATGGAACATATCCGGGTAAAATATGGGAGCAAGATACCCGGAGCACTTTTAAGCAGAGGTGTTGCTGGCGTAATAGACAATTCACTTGTATTTACACTTCCCGGAAGTGTAAAAGCAGTTAGAGAATATATGGCGGAGATAATGCCTATTCTTAACCACTCATTATATACAGTTAACGGACTTGACCTGCATTAATTTAACTCAATTTGAGGAATAATATAGGTCTCCAGAATCTCAACGGCAGACTGAACAAATAACGGGCATGCTTTTTTAAACAAATCTAAATCTTTTGCCTCATTGTACTGTTCTGTACTGCTGATATCTTTGCCCAGAAGATCTCGGCATAGTATACTTCTGTTCTTCTCCTCAAATATCGACTTAAAATTGTTCATCAGGCATTTTGAGTAGAGCTTCTGTTTCTCGTTGTTATCTTTTGGCCATGTTAATCTGCTTATGACCATAAATGCTCCGGAAACAACCCCACACGGAAGTCCCATACCCAGATATCCGCCACCAAAAGGAGCAGCCATCTGTCGTGTCTCCTCTTTTGAATAACCTGTAATGTCGTTAAAAGCTTCAAGAACCGATTGCGAACAATTACAACCGTTTTGGAATAATTTTGTTGCTGTCTCTGACCTTTTCATAATATGTATAGCTTTATTAAAACTCTATAGAATATGCAAAATGTCTTGTATAGTAAATATTCTCACATCCCTGTTTACACAATTACAAAATAGTTAAAAATTAAATAAAAACTAATAAAATATTAACTCTTTTATCTTCACATAATAAACACTGTTTATAGACATAAAAAGTGATCTTACAATATAAATATAGATTCAAATTGTTATTTTTGATCTCCTTTTTAATAAAACGGATATATTTATTATGAGTCAGAAATTTGAAGCAACAAAATATATTTTAGAATCTGTTGATACAGCAGAGCAGTTTGAAGATACAGGTTGGTTATTAGATGCACCCAATGCTAAGAAACCATCGCTTATAAGAGCAAGATATTCTAAAAATCAGATTGATTTAAAGGGTGATAGTTATGGGCTTTATAAGTTTGCTGACTGGCTGCCTGTTAATAAGATGTTAGGCGGTTCTTCTGCACCTGTAACATATAAGAGTAAGGGATTGGCAAAACATTTAGGATTACCAAACCTATATATCACCTTTAGTGGTTATTGGCCAGAGAAAGGTGTAAATATGCGTACCTGCTCATTTAAAGAGACAGAGGCCTACACTGTTGGCGGACGCTTTGATAATAATAGCGGCAAGGTATTAGTTGTTGCTTCGGCAGGTAATACGGCAAGAGCTTTTGCACGTGTATGCTCTGACAATAATATACCTCTATTGCTTTGTGTGCCCGAAGATAACATAAATGCATTATGGTTTGATGAACCAATAAATGACTGTGTGAAACTTGTGGCTACAAAAAAAGGTAGCGACTATTTTGATGCAATTCATCTGTCGAACCTTGCATGTTCTCTTGATATGTTTGTACCAGAAGGAGGTGCAAAGAATGTAGCAAGAAGAGATGGTATGGCAACAACAATGTTATCAGCCACAACACATATTGGCAGAATACCAGATTACTATTTTCAGGCTGTAGGTAGCGGAACAGGTGCTATTGCTGCATGGGAAGCAAATATTAGATTAATAGCAGACGGACGTTATGGCGATAATAAGATGAAACTTATGGTATCGCAGAATAAACCATTTACTCCAATATATGATGCCTGGAAAGCTGACTCAAGAGATATGTTACCACTTGATGATGATCTTGCACGTAAACAGGTAGAGGAGATTGATGCAAAGGTATTGTCAAACCGTAAACCTCCGTATCCAATAACAGGAGGATTATATGATGCAATGAAAGATGCAGGTGGCGATGTACTGCTTGCAGATAATTCAGAAGCAGCGGAGGCAGCTAAGCTTTTTGAAGATCTTGAAGGCAATGATATTCATCCGGCAGCATCTGTAGCAGTTGCAACACTTATCAATTATATTAAAAATAATAGTATTGATAAAGATGCAACAATAATGCTTAATATTACAGGAGGTGGCGAGGAACGCTTTAAAAGAGAGAAAGATGTTGTATACCTTAAACCATCTGTAGTGTTTGATATTAACCCTGATATTAACGTGGTAAAAGAGGAGTTAGAGAAGCTGTTCTAACAACGATATTATATATTCATAAAACCCGATCTGTTGATAACCATTAACAGATCGGGTTTTTTATTGTGTTTATGTTGAACTAAGCGTAATAATGGCTTTACTAATACACAAAAATGGTCATAATGTGAGTTCTATCTGACCATTAAAATAGAAGAATAAACAGATAAAAATATTACTTTTATCTCAACCTTAAATAATGATTTTATTTCAACAGTTTAGCACCATTATAGTAGATGATGTTAGAAATCCCGGAGTTTAGATATTTATCTTAACAATAGCTGTTTATTAGATCTGCAATGTGATTCAAATGCTTAATAATTAAGACTAACAATAAATAATATTATGAAAAAAAAGTCTACACAATTTAAATTAAGGCATCTTACAGTCTTAATAGTTCTGTTTTTATACCCTTTAATAAGTAATGCGCAACAGTATACACTTACCGACGATGATGTTGTAGTTGAGAACGGTGTGATAATTAGTTGTAGTTACAATTTTGCCAATAAAAATATCATTATACCGGAAACACTTGATGGACAAACAGTACTAACTATTGGAGCAGGATACAATCCTGGTAATGGTACTTTTAGCGGAAAAGGTATTATAAGTGTACAACTACCTAATACAGTAAAAGAGATTGAGAATTTTACATTTACCAATAACGATATAACTAATATTGTTATACCAAAGAGTGTTGTTAGAATAGGATTTGGTGTTTTTACTGATAATGCAGGGTTATCAGAAATAACTCTACCTAGTGTTGAAAGTGGCGATTTAAAGTTTACCAATTGGGTTGATACTGAAGGAAACCTATATGATGGAGGTGATAAAACTTCTGATCTCGAAATGGAGTACAATGCTATTGTCTCATATACACTTACTGATGATGATGTAGTAGTAGAGAATGGCGAAATAGTTAGTTGTAGTTACGATTTTGTTGCTAAGTCTATTATTATCCCTGACAATCTTGATGGGCAGGATATTACAGCTATTAGAGATGCTGAAAAAAAGGAAGATGGAGTGTTTTACAATAAAGGTATAATAAGTGTTAAGTTGCCTTCTACATTAAGAAGAACAGGAGAATTCTCTTTTTATAATAATAAGTTACCATATCTGATGATACCGGATAATGTTGAGGTAATTGATATGTACTCATTTAGATCTTGTGAGATTGCTAAACTTATATTATCAAATGTAAAAGATATCTGTTATGGGGCATTTACTAGATGCCGTATTAAAGACCTTAATATTCCGGGTAGTGTAAAGCGTATAGGAAGCACTACTTTTAATTTTAACAGGATTGTAAATCTGACATTGTCTGAGGGTATTGAAAAAATTGGAGATGATGCTTTTACAGGAAACTATATAGAATCAGTAACTATTCCTTCATCTGTAAAAGAGATTGATGATTATGCATTTAAAGATAATAATATAAAAACTGTAGTATTTGGTAATGGAATAACATCTATAAAGCGTGGTGTTTTTGCTCAAAATAAGATAAGTGAAGTTGTTATACCAGATGGTGTTGAAACAATTGGCGAAAAGGCGTTTAATAAAAATGGTATTACTAAGTTGGTATTGCCTTCTGGTATAAAGACAATAGCTAAAGAAGCTTTTAAAGAGAATAAACTGGTTAATGTTAACTTGCCAAAAGGATTGTACTCTATTGGAGATTATGCCTTCAGAGATAACAACATTACAGATGTTACCATACCAGATAATATGATATATATTGGAAAAGAGGCGTTTTATAATCCTGCTAGCGTACAAAGTCCAATAACTCTTCCTAAGGTCGAATATGATAATCACACATTTATTAGCTGGATAGATAACTCAGGTAAGGAGTATAGTGTAAATGACAAGGTTACTGATTATACATTGTCATACAGAGCACAGTTGGGTTATACGCTTACCGACGACGATGTAGTAATTGAAGATGGAATAATTAAAAGTACAAGTTATAGCTTTATAGGAAACCATATAACAATTCCGAAAAGATTGAATAACCAAGAGGTTAGTAGTATTAATGGAATGTATAACAGAGGTGTTTTTGACAATAAAGGTATATTAAAAGTTAATTTACCATCAACACTTAAACAGATTAAACAGAAGAGTTTTGCAAATAATTATCTGAAACAGATAGATATTCCTGATGGAGTTACAAAGATTGGTTTATCTGCATTTGAAAATAACAGACTAGAAGAGGTAACATTGCCAACTAGCGTTTTATCAATTGGTAAATATGCATTCAGTAGAATGACCACCACACTGCAATATATTAAGTTGCCAAAATCTGTAAAAGAGGGAGGCGATTTTATGCACTGGATTGATAATAATAATGAGACATATGTAGCAGGTATAGCAATAACTAAGTTTGAGTTAGAGTATAATGCTGTGTTTGATATGTATGATTATAACATTACCGGTAAAGTATTAGGTACAGACGGGGTTACTGTAGAGATTAGTGGTGATGTTAGTGAAAGTAAAATCGTAGATAATGATGGCGATTTTAGTTTTACAGTAGAGCATGGTCAGAATGTTAAAGTTAAAGCTACTAAAAACGGATGCGTATTTGTTACTTCAGAATATACATTTAATGATGTAAAAGAGAATAAAACAGGTTTGCTTTTTAAAGTAGATGATAAATTAACAGCTGTTAATACACCAAATGACAACGATTATCTTAAAGTGTATCCTAACCCTGTTAGTGATAAGATTACAGTGCTGTTAAATAATGCTGAAAAATTAAAAAATATTCAGATTTGTGATATTAACGGAAAAGGCTTGTTAATTAAGCGTATTGTTGATAACCCTGAAATTATAATTGATATTAGCAGTTACAGACAAGGAATCTATTTTCTGAAAGCAACATCTGAAGACGGAAAAACATCTGTTATAAAAATTATAAAAGAGTAAACCATATATAATATACATTCAATAAAAACCCGATCTGGTAGTGTCCGCTATTC
>DKJY01000092.1 GCA_002454955.1 Bacteroidales bacterium UBA6680 | reverse complement strand
TATGTATAAAATAAGGAAAAATATAAACAGATGAAAAAATTAGTAAGGATAATAATTGCTATTGGAGTGGCTATACCGCTTTTTGTTCTTATAAAAATGATGTTGAATCCTGTAGATTTCAGCGTATCGGATATGCTTGAAACAGCCATAAAAAATTCAGAGCAGCCTAATATAAAACCTAAGGGTTATAATATTGTTATAGATAGTAGTCTAAATGTATTTGTTAATGATGTCAAAACAGATATTAATAAACTATCATCTTACATAGACTCAATTGATAGACAAGGAGAGGGAGATACTATTTTGTCTCTTGATGTTGCTAATAATGTGGAGATGACATATCTAATTAAGATTATGAATATAGCAAAAGAGAAAAAGAAGAAATTTATAATTAAATCATCAAAAGAAGAGTAGTTGATATATATAGTACTTAACTATATCTCAAAGTGCACTCCTTTTTCAATTAGATTATTGTAAATAGCTTTATTAAACCTATATAGATTTCCTGGACGACCAGCTCCGGTATTCTTTGCCTTTTCAGATAACTCTTCAAGTATGCCAAGTTTCATTATCTTCTTCTTAAAATTACGCCTGTCTATATCTCTGCCTAAAAGGGTAGAGTACAGGTTCTCAAGATCAGAGAAAGGGAATTTATCATCAAGAAGTTCAAATCCTATAGGTTCATATATAATCTTTTTTCTTAATCTGGATATAGCCATATCAAGAATATATTTATGATCAAATGCAAGGTCAGGCATATCATTTATATTAAACCATTGGGCTTCCTTAGCATCAGAACTGGCATTTAATCTCATGAACTCCGACGAATTTACAAGACTAAAATAAGCAACAGATATTACTCTCTTTCTTGGATCTCTGTCAGGCTTGCCAAATGTATATAGTTGTTCCATATACCTTATATTAACCCCGGTCTCTTCTTTTAACTCTCTTCTTGCTGCTTCGTCAAGCGATTCATCTACCTCAACAAAACCTCCGGGAATAGCCCAACTATCTATAAACGGATCATATTTACGCCTAATAAGCAATACCTGTACACCAATTCCTTTATGATAACCAAATACTATTGTATCTACTGCTATATTTATATTATTTTCTCTTTCCACACAGTAAAAATACTCAAATTATACATATACACTTTATACAGATGCTAAAAAATATTTGCTGAAAATCAATTGTATAAAACTATATGTGTAAAAAATACACTAAATAATTTGCGTAATAAATCTGTTTGCATCATATTTGTGTCAAAACAACGCAAATCATGAAATATCTCAATCTTGACAATACTTTTACTCCGTTTGGAGAATCTATAAAATTTGATAAGTTCACCTTTAGCGGAGGAGAGCCACATATTAGAATAAATACAGAACTTAGTAATACAGATAACATAACTATTACAACCAGAGTTAGAAACTTTAATGACCTTGGATTTTTATTAGTGGCAACAGATGCACTAAAACGTATTGGTGTAGAGTCAATAAACCTGTTTCTTCCATACTTTCCGGGAGCCCGTCAGGATAGGATTATGCAAACCGGAGAAGCTCTTACCGTAAAGATATATGCACAAATTATAAATGCTCAGTTATATAAACAAGTAACAATTCTTGATCCGCACAGTGACGTAACATCGGCATTAATAAATAATGTAATAGTAAAATCAACTGACTCTTTTGTTAAGGAGGCTATATCTGATATAGACAACTATCTTTTAGTTGCTCCCGATGCAGGAGCTGTAAAGAGAGTGTTTAACGCAGCAAAAGTTCTGAAGAATAGTAATGTTATTGATTGTACTAAGATGCGCGAAACATTAACCGGTAATATTACAGGATTAAGAGTAAATAGTGGTGATTTGAGTAACCAAACATGCGTGATTATTGACGATATATGCGATGGAGGCCGAACATTCATAGAACTGGCAAAAGAGCTAAAGAAGAAGAGAGCCGGGAAGCTTATATTAATTGTAACACATGGAATTTTTAGTAAAGGTTATGATGAACTTAAAAAATATTACCATAAGATAATATGCACCAACAGCTTCTCAGATATAAACGATAAAAATATAACTCAGATAAGACTTAATAGTAACCTGTTAAACAAATAGATTATGAATACGCTTAATTTGGCCGATGGATACAAAGTAGATCATAGAAGTCAGTATCCGGTAAATACAGAGATGGTATATAGTAACTGGACTCCACGCAACAGCAGAATAGAGGGGGTAGATAAGGTTATGTTTTTTGGATTACAATACTTTATTAAACAGTATCTGCAAGATGATTTTGACAGAAATTTCTTCTCAAAACCTAAAGATATGGTTGTACATGAGTATAAACGCAGAATAGAGTCTTACCTTGGTAAAGGAAAGATAACATATAAACATATAGAGGAATTACATAGTTTAGGTTATCTTCCAGTAGAGATTAAGGCTCTGCCTGAAGGAACATTGGTACCATTAAGAACACCAATGCTTACAATTAAAAATACCGATTCAAAGTTCTTCTGGGTTACAAATTTTCTTGAGACAATATTAAGCTGTATACTTTGGATGCCATGTACAAGTGCAACAATTAGCCTTCAGTACCGAAAGATATTAGATAAGTATGCATTAAAAACAGGAGGAGATATATCTGCTGTACAGTTTCAGGCACATGATTTTAGCTTTAGAGGAATGGCAGGTCTTGAGGCAGCAATGATGAGCGGAGCGGCACATCTGCTTAATTTTTCAGGTACCGATACAATACCGGCTATAGATTTTCTTGAAACATATTATAATGCTAACTCAGATAGAGAACTTATAGGAGCAAGTGTTCCTGCAACAGAGCACAGTGTAATGTGTATGGGTACCGAAAACGATGAACTGGGTACCTTTAAGAGATTAATAACAGATGTATATCCAGAAGGAATAGTTAGCATTGTAAGTGATACATGGGATTTCTGGAAAGTTATTACAGAATACCTGCCAGCTTTAAAAGAGTCCGTAATTAAACGTGACGGAAAGGTTGTTATAAGACCTGATAGTGGAGACCCGGTAAAGATAATTTGTGGCGATAGCAATGCAGAATATGGTAGTCCTGAATATAAAGGAGCTGTAGAGTGTCTGTATGAAATATTTGGAGGAGACATAACCGAAAAAGGCTATAGATTACTTGACAGCCATATTGGTCTTATATATGGCGATAGTATAACAATAGAGCGCTGTAAGGAGATATGCGAAAGGCTGAAAAATAAAGGGTTTGCAAGTACAAATGTTGTATTTGGGATAGGAAGTTACACATACCAATATGTAACAAGAGATACATTTGGCTTCGCAATAAAAGCAACATACGGAAAGGTAAATGGTAATGGGCGAGAGATATATAAAGATCCTAAAACCGATAATGGCGTTAAAAGAAGTGCTAAAGGGCTTCTTACTCTGTTTAAGAATAGTAATGGCGATATTGTATTAAATGACATGGTGAATGAGGAAAAAGAGAGAGAAGGCCTGTTAAAAACAGTGTATATCAATGGCAAACTTCTGTCAGAGGATTCTCTTAGTAACATACGAAAAAGGATTACAGAAAATATATGATGTTATAAATAAACAGTATAGTAAGCATAGTTTCTTAATCAATATCCCCATATCAAATATATTTCAAAGCCTTATTACCACTAGTGTATTAAGGCTTTTATAATATATGTATAATAGTGGATGTAACGTAATGAAACATGTTAAAAATATAGTAATCTGTTAAAAACCTAAGTAGATTATTGTAAAGTTCGTAAAAATTAGTAACTTATAATACGTTACTAAATAATTTATTATGTCGAAGAATCTACGATCACTATCTAAAAAGTATGGCGAAGACAATAAATTGTTTGAAGAGATTAAATCACTATCAAAATATGATAGCTTTGCCGAAAACTTAGACCAAATCACAGAAGAAACACTATTTACTAAATCTGCAGTACACAGTACAAGAACGTTTTACGACTTTCTTAAACCTGAATTCAGGGACAAAAAGGTGCATATTTGCGATGGATCTGCATGTTACGTTACAAACAAGCAGAAAAAACTTAAAGAAGCACTCCTAAAACATTTTTCTGAAGACGAGATAGGTACAGTTACCTGTATAGGACGTTGCTGGGAGAATGCATCGTTTCTGTACAAGGGGTACCCCGTATCTCTTAAATCAGTAGATGACCTTGAAAGAGCACTTAAGTGGTATACCTTGCAACTCCCGCTTGAGAATGTTAAATCAGCGGTAAAACGCTTTAGTATTCTGAATACATGGAACGGATTTGCAAGAGGATACTCGCTACTTAACAGTTATTTCGAAAAACCGGAGTTAATTATCAACGAGGTTAGAGAGTCAAAAATAAGAGGTAGAGGAGGAGCAGGCTTTCCTACTCATATAAAACTTGAGACATGCCTTAACACAGAAGCCGATCAGAAATACATAGTATGTAATGGCGATGAAGGTGATCCTGGAGCATTCTCAGATATGTATATAATGGAGAATCTGCCATATAAACTCATATTTGGTATGATATCATGCGCTATTGCTGTTGGAGCAACAAAAGGGGTGATATATGTGCGCGGAGAGTATCCTTACTCTGTAAAGACCCTGAATAAGGCAATAACAAAACTTTATGCAAAGAACCATCTGGGAAAGAATCTAATGGGTAGCAAATACACATTTGATCTTACAGTTGTTGTTGGCGAAGGAGCCTATATATGCGGAGAAGAGACATCGTTGCTTAATTCTATAGAGGGAATAAGAGCCGATGTGCGTACACGACCACCATTCCCTGCTGAAGAGGGACTATTTGGTAAACCAACAGTTCTATGTAATGTAGAGACATTTGCTAACATTCATAAGATACTATATTCAGGAGGCGAAACCTATGCAAGAATGGGTACAGAGAAATCTAAAGGAACAAAATTGGTATGTTTAGATAGCGGCTTTGTAAAACCGGGTATGTATGAAATGGTTATGGGATCGGTACTAATTGATCTTATAAATAAGATGGGCGGAGGATTTAGCAGACCTACAAAAGCAATACAAGTAGGTGGTCCTTTAGGCGGAATTATACCTGTTGACGAACTCTATAAACTTACAATAGATTTTGAATCGTTTGAAGAGAATGGATTCTTGCTTGGTCATGCCGGAATTGTATCTATACCAGTTACAGTACCATTTATTGAGTATATGCACCACCTGTTTGAATTTGTAGAGAAAGAGTCGTGCGGTAAGTGTTATCCGTGCCGTATCGGCGCAATAAGAGGACGCGAGATGTTAGAGAGAGCAATAAATGATGATGAGAAGATAGACATACAAGCATTTGAAGATCTGCTTGATACACTTGAAGAAGGATCATTATGTGCTTTAGGCGGAGGAATAACCCTGCCTATAAGAAATATACTAGAACATTTTGCTGACGAAATTGAGGTGTTCTTTAAATAAAACGGAGTAATCAGAATAAAAAAACTGAGATATGGAGTCAAATGCATACATAAATAATGTCCCCTACCAAATTATTCCGGGCGAAACCATATACGATTTTGTAAGCAGGTACAAAGGAAAAGAGTTTATACCAGTTATATGTCAGGACGATAAGCTGGAAAACTATGGTGCATGTCGTATATGTTCGGTTGAGATATCCAGAGAGAAGGATGGCGATAGCAGAGTTGTAGCATCGTGTCATACACCTGTTCAGGAGAATATATATATTACAACTCACTCAAAACGGATTGAGAAGTTGCGTAAGAATATACTGGAGCTGGTACTATCAAACTATCCTAAAAGTGCAATAAAGCCTAAAAAAGGCCATAAACCAACACCGTTTCAGAAACTTCTGATCGATCTTAATGTAAAAAGTACAAGATATAATAGTGGATATACACATGCTGCTATTGTTGAGGATCTGAGCCATCCGTACATACATTCAGATCTAAAGGAGTGTATACACTGCTATAAGTGTGTAAGGGTTTGCGATGAGGTACAGGGCGAGCTTGTTCTTGGAATTGCAGACAGAGGCTTTAACAGCAGAATTGTTAAAGATGATGATACCTCATTTAAAGAGTCTACATGCGTATCGTGTGGAGCATGTGTACAGATATGCCCAACCAATGCTCTAAAAGACAGATATCTGTCAAAAACTGTTGAGGCAGATAAGGAGATACGCACAGTTTGTACATACTGTGGTGTTGGATGCAACCTTGCTGTTAAAGTAAAGAATAATAAGGTTGTTGCAATACAGGGTGTACCCGATGCCGAAGCAAATATGGGACATACCTGCCTGAAAGGAAGATTTGCTTTTGAATTCTATAAACACCCTGACAGATTACAAACACCGCTTATTAAGAAAAAGGGCAAATTTGTTGAAGCTACCTGGCAAGAAGCATATGATCTTATAGAGAGTAAGTTCAAAGCAATTATAGAGAAGGGCGGATCAGATGCTGTAGCTGGTATCTCATCATCAAGATGCACCAATGAGGAGAACTATCTTATGCAGAAGTTCTTCAGAGTAGTTGTTGGTACAAATAATATTGATGGATGCGCACGTGTTTGTCATGCTCCTACAGCTTGGGGAATGCAGCAGGCATACGGAACCGGTGCTGCAACAAATTCAATTGAAGACCTTAAAGAGTGTGACCTCATATTGTTGGTAGGTTCAAACTCTACAGAGGCACATCCGGTTACCGGAGCAAAGATAAAGCAGCAGGTAATTAAGGGTAAAACACTTATTGTAATTGACCCAATGAAGATTAAGCTGACAAAGTATGCTAAGTACCATCTGCAACTTAAGCCGGGAACAAATGTACCAATGATGCTTATGTTTGCCCGTTTTATTCTTGACGAAGGATTAATTGATGATGAGTTTATAAAGAAAAATACTGTTGGATTCAGCAAATTTATAGAGAAACTTAAAGCATTTGATATTGATGAGGCAGAACAGATTACAGGTGTAAACAAAGAGTTGGTACGTAAAGCTGCAATAGAGTATGCTACAGCAGGTAATTCAATGGAGTTTCACGGACTTGGTGTAACAGAACACTATCAGGGAAGTAAAACAGTAATGCTGCTTGCTAATATCGCTATGATGACCGGAAATATAGGTCGTCCGGGAGTGGGGTTGAATCCGTTACGCGGACAGAATAATGTACAAGGTGCAGCAGATATGGGAGTGCAACCACATCAGGGTGCCGGATATTTTGACGTTGCAAAAAAGGAGTCTATAGATCACTACTATAAGGTATATAATAAACGTTTGCCAGATAAGATTGGACTTAAGATACCGGAGATGTTCCATGCATCGCGTGAGGGTAAACTAAGAGGTATGTGGATTATGGGTGAGGATATTCTGCAAACAGATCCAAATACATGTGAGGTAGATAAAGCTCTTGGCTGTCTTGAATTTTTGGTAGTTCAGGAGATATTTATGACAGATACTGCACGTAAGGCAGATGTTATTCTTCCTGCATCATCGTTCTTTGAAAAGGAGGGTACCTTTACAAGTAGCGAAAGACGTGTGCAACGTGTACAAAAGGTTGTTGAACCTCTTGACGGAACAAAACCGGACGGACAAATAGTTGTAGATATAATGCGACGTTTTGGGTATGAACAGTGCGACTACGTTGCAGCAGATATAATTGATGAAATAAGTAAGGTAGTTCCATTCTTTGAGGGTATAACATGGGATAGATTAGGTGATAATGGTCTGCAATGGCCTGTTAAAAAAGATGGCACAGATACACAGATTCTGCATTTAGATGGTAAGTTTAAGCGTGGAAAAGGAAAATTCCACTACTTTGACTATATCGAATCACCGGAGACAGTTGAGCATAAGGATAAATATCCGTTTGTATTAACAACCGGACGCCTGCTTGAGCACTACAATTGTGGAACAATGACCAGACGTACACCAAACAGAGTATTAATAACAGAAGATCTGCTAAAGATTAATCCGGTAGATGCCGAAAGTAAAGGAATAAAACACTACGACTTTGTTAAGGTGTCATCACCAAGAGGTTATGTAATAATGCGAGCCGATATTACCGATGAACTTAAGCCGGGGATACTGTACACAACATTCCATTTTCCGGAGATATCAATAAACCATATAACCAGTGGTTTGGGCGATATAGACACCCTTACACCTGAGTATAAGGTTGTAGCAATAGATATTGAAAAGGTTGAAGAGGACGATGTTAAAGAGCGTTACGCTTGTTATGAATTATAGGTATTAAAAAAAGGCTGCCTTTGCGGGCAGCCTTGCAATTATAAAACAGGGAATATTTTATTTCTCTTTAGTTCTGATCTTTACAGAAGTATATTTTGTGTTAACTCTTATTCTTCCTGATGGTGCGCTATCACCAACAACACCATTTACAGTAATCTCATTCGATTCAGATATCATACTTACCTGATTAGATTCAGGATATGAGAAACTTCCGTAGCGTGAATGACCAAACAACTCATATGATGCAACCGGATCTACATAAAGTCTTACAGAACCATACTTGTTATTTATCTCAACAGATCTGAATGTTGACTTGATATCTCCGAAGATAATATCTGAGTATGCAGCACTTATATTTGTTTTATTATGCAGCTCCTTTACCTTATAGTTGGAGTATGCGCCTGTTGTAACCACAAAGTTATTTAGTTTGCCAATGTGGTAATTATCATACTTACTCTCTGCCACAAGCGAACTTGCATTATCAACCGATAGGGTAGAGTACTTTGTATATGCCGATATAGCATGTGCTTTACCAACTCTTAATTTAGAGTACTTTATCTCTACCGATAGCCAGTTAGCCTCCTCAATATGAGCCATTTTATTTGTATAGGCAAGACTAATACGGCTTATTGGCTGTTTCTTCTCTCTGAATATCTTTTTAGCAGTAAGTGTTCCGTATTTGACAGATATGTTTGCATATCCAAGAATCTCATCTATAAATACACTACCATATTTGTTTGTAAGTTCCAGATTAATATAACTCGGAGCCTTTACCTCATATCTGATATCAAAATTATGCGATCTGCGGCTCTCCCAATATCCTGAGCGGTTAAACTTATCATCTATATCGGTAATAGCCTCAATAACATCACCGCTTTTGTTAAGATTAATATTTATAAGGTTAAGCAACTTCTCAGCCGACTCCTGCTTACTGTGGTTTACAGTAATAGTAACCTTAATCTGAATACTACTCTTTTCCCAGTTCTCAATCTTCACATCGCCATAAGCATTTGATAGCTTAAGTAGAGTGCTCTCGCTGGCACTGAATGTTTTATCATAGTCTCTCTTGAACTCTTCGGCATTTACGCTTAGAGTCCCAATAAACACCATGATGGCGATAATAGCTGTATTAAAAAATGTTGTTTTCATTATATAATCCCCTCTTTTATAATTTTATCTGCTCTCTTTAAGTGATCTAAGATATTGTCAAGAATCTCTATGCGTTGCTGAAAGTGAATCATCATGGCCGAATGTACCCTCTCATCCTCCGGGTTTCGCCTGAACTCTTCTGAGAGTTGCTCCGGAACATCCTCTCTTGTAAGCTCTTTAATAATCTCCTTCTCATCATGCATATCGCTGCTTACCAGCTTGTTTATCTCTACAATCTTATCGTCAATTAAAGATTTGTAGTAGCGCTCTGCCTCAAAATATTCCGAAGCATATACACTGTTTATTAATTCGTCTCCATTTTTATCAATATCTGTTACATATAGTACAGATCCTAGTCCTACCACCAACGTAATGGCTGCTGCAAGTTGCATTAACTTCCGGCTTTTAAAAAAATTAAGCCGCCGTTGCCGATTAAGCTTTTTATTGAACATCTCAAGATGTCCGACATCAGGCTCATGATAGTCAAACGACTCGCGGTTCTCTTGTATAATTCGCTCCAGATCTTTCATGTCTGAACTGTTTTTAGTTTTTTAGTATGTCAATTTCGCGTTTTGTATCTCTTGTAATAGTTTCTTCTTTGCTCTGGAGTATTGCGATCTGGATGTAGAGCTGGATATGTTTAGTATTTCAGCAATTTCGTCGTGGTCGTAACCCTCTATAAGGTATAAACTCAGTATAACTCTGTATCCGTCCGGCAACTCCAGTATCTTAGTTTTTATTAGTTCTATAGTCTCTTTATCGTCACTAATGGTATCTTCGTTCTCCTCAAATACCGTAATATTCTCATTTATCTCTGTAAGCTCAAGCTTTCTCTTCTTAAGAAAATCAAGAGCATTGTTTACTACAATTCTTTTTAACCATGCTCCAAAACTAACCTCAGCCTTATAACTGTCTATCTTATTAAAAGCTTTTAAAAAAGCCTCCTGCATTATATCTTCAGCCTCAATCGGATCTTTTACTATTCTTATACAACTATTGTACATTGCACTGTAGTAAAGTTTATAAATCTCAAACTGTGCCTTTTTATTCCCTCTTTTGCAGGCCTTAATCAGCTTTTGGTGCTTCAAGTATCTGTTTTTATTGTTTTCTATCATTAATGACGAATAAAAATTGTTAGTGTTGCATATACGCAAAAAATTTTCAAGCGTATGTTATGATAAGTTTAATATGTTCATGGTATAAACTATAGTAGCTGACTGCTAAAATAAGCAAAAGTAACGTTTTATAATAGCATAATGATTTAAAAAAACAGTTTATGTTTTAAGTAAGAGTAAATGAGTTTATTTTATTTAGTAGTTGATGGATTCTTAAAGAGGAACCTCCATACCTTTCATTTATTATCTTTAGATGGGTTTAACTGAAAGTTTTAATACTTTTGTGCTCTTATTCCGGAAAAGTATAGCATATCTGAAAACTGTTGTGAATCAAATAATGCAATAATATGGAAGTAACCTAATATTTTTAACTCTATGAAACGAAGCATTAGAATGGTCATTCACACACACGAGGATGACTAATTATGCGAGTTCCATATGACAATTAAAAAGCAAATTTAGACATATGAATACCGATTTTGAAAAGTTATTGAAAACCAAACATATGTTTGAGTGGCTTTCTAATGAACCATTTGAGATGATAACATCTACTATTGAGCAAATGTATATTGAACAATCTCCTACAACTAAAATGCTTGAGTTTAAAATAACAAGTGAGCCAGAATGGCTTACAGGAGGAAGAAAAACAGAAGATGATAGTGAAGTTATTCTTGTAAGAACGGGTGTATCTGTAGCTTGTGATTTTACACTTCAGGATAATAACGGAGTATATAATTTAAGTGGAATATTTACATGGGTTGGCACTCACCTTGATGCAAAACCAAAAACTAGAATGTGGATGGATTTGGATGGTACTTTAAGTGAGCTTGGAATGAACGGGTTATTAGCTGATAGAATTTATGAGTTAGACAATGTAGAATAAAATAGTAATTATTGAGTTTATTTTATTATCTGGAATATTATTCAACAAACCCTATGAAACTAAACAATCTAACAGTCATAATATTAACTATATTTATACTCTTCTCATGTCAATCTGAGAAGGAGAAACAGTGTAACCATAAGAAACCTGTTAACAAACCTGTTAAAGGTAAAGTAGATTACAGGAATCTGAACAAACTGAATACTAAACTATCAAAACCGGTTATGGGAGAGTGGCTGTTTAGCCAGAAAGAGTCAGGACAGTCATTCAAAAGATATATAAACTCAACCCATATATGCCCGGATAGCCTTAATAATGTAATATACCTGAATCTGATAGGAGAGTTTGATGATGTTGATATGGTTGTGTTACAAAGATTAAAGGAGTATGTAGAGATATTCTTCAGGCTGAAAGTGGTTATGAGAGAACCCGTTTCTGACGATATAATACCGGAAAAGTCAAGAAGGTTTAATCAGGGAAATGAGCAGTTGCATACAACATATATACTGCAAAATATATTAAAACACAACTTTCCTAAAGATGCACTGGTAAACATGGCAATAACAAGTTCAGATCTCTACCCCAGAGATTCATGGAACTTTGTTTTTGGTCAGGCATCACTCAGAGGTAGGGTAGGAGTATCGTCAATATTTCGTTATAAGCACCACTATTTAGACTCTGTAAACTGTAGCAAATACATGAACAGAATTCTTAAAACCACTACACACGAGATTATGCATATGTTATCTGTAAAGCACTGTAAAGATTACAGGTGCCTGATGAACGGAAGTATTAGTCTGCTTGAGGCCGATAAAAAACCATCGTGGTTATGTGCCGAATGTCTGGCAAAACTAATATGGTGCACACAGACCGATGTAATAGAACGATATGATGACCTTATCAGATTCTCTGAAGAGAACAACTACCCCGACAAAGCAGAGTTCTACAAAAAATCAAAGGAGATAATGACGTTTATGTACCCTCAGCACAGACACAACGAATAACAATTACATAACAGAATAGATACTTGTAGAACCTTCTCTACGAGTATTTGATTAACGAGACCTTTAATAAATGCAGAGAAGATAATTGTAGCCTCTGGCTACATCAATCGTAACGTCTGTTTTGTACATTATCACAACTTTACGAAATAAAGGTGTTTGACAACGTCTCATTATCAATTGTTAGTCTCATTAAGTTATCTATGCAGCATAGATACAATGATCTTCTTCAATCACCTGTGTAATTTTCGGTGGTGAATATATAGATAATCAGCAGAACATTAAATTCACGTACACATCTATAAGTTTATTCGCTAAATATTAGCAAATTGCCTGTAGAATGTGGTGTTTGACTATCTTTTATCAATAAATTAAGAGTGGTTTAGCCTGTATTAATTCTACATTTGTAGTCAATTTTAAATTTATTTTCGATGGCATACGAATTATTCGATACTAAACATGAAATAACATACAATCCGGAAGATAAAAAATCTATTCAGGAAGGATTGCAAAGATATGCTTCACTATTAAATTCAGGCGAAGCCTTTGAAGACGACTATATAGTAGCTCACTTTAAACCTGCAGTAGAGCAAGTTTATAGCTCAGCGTTTGAAGATCATGACGGCGTTACCACCTTTTTAAATGAAATATGTGATACCTACAAAGAGAAAAAAGGTGAAAATCCTAACTTAGTAGAGATTCTCTTGACCGAAACTCTATTTTTTATGCACGCTCTTCAGCATGAAGATTTGCACGACGAAATCAAGATAGCTTGTGAGGCAATAGTAAGCTATTCTCGCCAGCAAAACGATTCAAGCAAAATGTGGATACATGAAGAGACATGTTTTGGACTGGAACCATTACAGCTTTTAGCATGTACTTATCCTGAACATGGAGTTCTTTTGGCAAGTTTCTTTGTACCAAATTGGGACGATGAGCATATGGGCTATCCGCTTTTTGGTTATGCAGCTTGGGTGATGACTCAAGGACTGAATGAGCACACGATTAAATCACACTGCTACTGCGAAAACATTCGTGCTCGTCAAATGGCGCTGGGATTCGACGATTGGGATGGTCCTTCTGAAAATATGGAGGTGAGAGACTATTTTCCCCTTGTAAAACATTTAAGAGAGTCTAAAGAGAATTTTAATCAATTTAAAGAGAACTTTAAAGAGAGGCTAAACGCTCTACCTTTGTTAGAAGGTTACGATAGTAATGATGAGGAACTTACAGTAAAAACCTACATCTTCCAAATGGGTTTTGAGATGATGATAAGTGTAAATCCTGTAGATTACTGGGACGACGATTTTGATATTGACGATTATCTTAGTGGGATATTGATTGAAGATGTTGCCGAAGTAGAGCTAAACGAACTAACAGATGAATTAACTCCTTTTGCAACATTTGCTGAGTATAATAATAACAGCGAAGATGAGCATGATGATTCTGATGACCGCGAAACGAATGCGGCAGCTGTATGGGAAAAATTCTTCTGTGAGCACCTGAAAAATGGTGTAGAGATATGGGAATATATTTTAAGAGGTGAAACTTCTGAAATCCTTGATCAAATAGAAGAAACCTCTCTCTTCACTATTATAAATGAGGAGTACAAGCCTTTAAAAAAACACTTGAAGGATAGATTGATCTTTGAAGAAGAGGAATTCAGAACCATGCTTGAAGATGTAACACTCTATTTGTTTAGAGATTGGAAAGAAGAGTGTAACACTGAAGAGGATTATTACGAAAGATTATTACGATTTACCGATGTAATGTATCGACTCTTAGGACCTAAAAAATTCCCTATTAGATACCACAAAATAATTAGCGATGGATTTAGACGAACTTCAAAACTAGAGCTTACAAAAAGATATCCATTGCCTTGGAAAGAAGAACTAATAGACAATCTTCAGAAGCTGAGCCAGTATAAATCTGCAGTTAGCAAATCTAAACTAGAGCGAATAGCCCAAATAATTAATGAGCAAGGCGAAAAGGCTGAAGATTTGCTTACCCGTGAAATGTGGAATCAGGAAGAGGCAAGAAATAATTTTGGAAGAGACAAAATGATGTCTCGTAAACAATTTGTATCTCCGGAAGATGCCCTTTGTATTTCTATGTATTTATATCTTGATAATTTATCAAAAGGAATATTTAATTCGATAAACGATAAAGCTATGGAATTTATAGATGCCATTGCTTTAGATTGCCTTCTGTATAACCTTCAGCATGAATTTCAGGTCTCGGGTAAAGAGTATATTGAAGACTTAGAAAAAAGAGATAATCTTTATGATCACGAAATAAAAAGTTGCAAAGAATATTATGAGTGGATAAGCTTCCGTGATTATATTATTACAGGTCAGTTTGGTACAATAAAACATTTTGATGAGCAACCTGCTAATACTGATTTCCTTATAGGAAACTTAAGAACATCTCAGTACAGATATTCGGATGATCAAGAGGATTATAATATCATAGCCGAAAGAAAAGGTGCAATTATGAGTCTTGTGGTGTTTGCTGAAATTGCAAAAGATTGTGGGATACACAAAAACAAACAATCTTTTGAGCGTATGGAGCAATTTTTTTATACCCTAGATCCATTAGCAATTGGTTTAACTCAGTTCAATTACCATTTAGAATCAGATGAACTTGAATATATTGAAGACCTGGAAACCATCTGCAATAAACTATTGTCAAGAGGAGCTCCTCAAATAACCTATTGGGCATTAAGGATGTATTATTTGACAAGAAAGCCGGAATTGGCAAGTTGGGAATATTCTGATATGTTGTACCAAATTTTTGATAACTCAGCAAATCCGAATTTAATGCAAGCCTATAAAAACATGACTTATAGAAATCAACTTAAAGCATTAAAGCAGGCAGAAAAACATCTTTATGACAAGGATTTCAGCCAATATTATATGGATATGTTTATAGAAAAGCTGAGCCGTTATATGCTAAAAAGCTATTTGATAAATGATCCGGCAATCTATATTCATAATAGAATAAAGCAAGAGAACCTCTATTCTAAAAAAATAAAATGGGATGCAGTGCCTAACAGCCCAGAACTTTTAGAATATTTATACAATATAGAAACAGGTATTCAACTAAACTGCACAGCTAAAGAGTCTAAAGATACTGTTCACAATAAAAAAGGAT
Source organism: Bacteroidales bacterium UBA6680 (assembly GCA_002454955.1). Taxonomy (GTDB): domain Bacteria; phylum Bacteroidota; class Bacteroidia; order Bacteroidales; family UBA6680; genus UBA6680. The sequence goes on along the minus strand of DKJY01000092.1, from coordinate 814 downwards.
GGGGCTATCTTCTTCTGCAGAAAAAAGGAGAAGAACTCTCTATTTTGTTAGGAAATGAACTATTGGCTCATATCAAAAATGGAATTGCAAGAGAGGACTATTATAGTGCACAGACAAACTTAATTGTGGTAGATGAAAATTGCCCTCAGAGTTTTATTGATGAGTTGGCAAAAATGCAAAACCTGAATTTCAAACAACTTGTTTTTGATCAGACAGTAAAGTACTTAAAAGGAGAAATTGAATTCGAAGAGATTGAATTACTTGTAAAACACAGTACTTCAGTTAGCGTGACGGCAAGTAATTACCACGATTTTAGTTTTTATAATATTGCGTCTCAATTTAAAGGCGAGAATAAAACCAGAATGCTAAAAGTTCTCTCTTTGATTTCAATGGAATTATTGGAAGAAGTTTCAGGTTCAGAGCCAAAGGACTATTACCAAACCTTGCTAGATGCCGAAATAGATACTGATAGCATACTCAATTATTTGAGGAAAGAGGAGGCTACAGGTTTATTAGCGAAATTTGTACAAAAACGCGATATTTCAGAAAGCATCATAAAGCTGAAAATTGCAGATCAAATTCCACTTTTTACTCTGGTAGCAAACTATCCTCAATACCATAAATTTATCTACAGCCGACGAAAAACCCGTTCGCCAAAGCTGAAACAAAATATAGCCGAACTTATTGAGAAACATAATATTTCAGAATAACAACGGACAGTTTGTTTGTGAAAAAATTAGGGATGCCATGTATGGTGTCCCTACAATATGATTTTTATACGTTTCTGTTAATATGAAACGAGCATGAGAATGGT
>DKJY01000012.1 GCA_002454955.1 Bacteroidales bacterium UBA6680 | reverse complement strand
TGCGAGTTCCATCTGACAAATAGAAAACAATTATAATATATGAAATACACAGTAGAGATAACTATAAACAGACCAATTGAGACAGTTATTGATCTGTTTGACAGTCAGGAGAACATGTTTAAATGGATGCGTGGGTTAGAGAGTGTAGAGAATATTTGTGGTGAGCCCGGACAGCCTGGTGCAAAATCTAAGATGTTGTTCAAAATGGGCAGACGAAGAGTTGAGATGGTTGAGACAATTACAGCAAAAGAGTTACCCACAATATTCTCGGGTACATATGAGGCCAAAGGGGTTTATAATGAGGTGAACAACAGATTTGTAAAACTATCTGAGACCAAAACAAAGATTATTGCTGAACAGTATTTTAAGTTCAGTGGTGTAATGCGCTTTTTGGCTCTTTTAATGCCTAAAGCATTTAAGAAGCAATCATATAAGTATTTAAACGATTTCAAAAATTTTGTGGAATCGGCGTAATGTAATATATTAGGACATAATAAATTGATAACATATTATGATAAAACCTGTACATGCTGCTTTTTTTGTTCTGTTTATGGTAGTAGCTGCCGGCTGTTGTAGCGATAGCTGTAAATCTGAGAGCAAAAGTGAATCAACTGCTTTTAATGAGAAACGTGCCAAAGAGTATGGTGCCGATAAATATGGTATGAAGAGATATGTAATGGCATTTCTTAAGAGAGGACCAAACAGAGAGCAAGACTCTGTTAAGGCCGCTGCATTGCAGAAGGCACACCTCGAAAATATTGGACGTCTTGCCGAAGAGGGTAAGCTTGTTCTGGCTGGACCATTCTTCGGGAACGATGATCTGCGCGGAATATATATATTTAATGTTGAGACAGTAGCTGAGGCAGAAGCTCTTACCAATACCGATCCGGCAATACAGTCGGGTAGTTTGGTTATGGAACTAAAAGAGTGGTATGGTTCAGCAGCCCTGATGGGTGTAAATGATGTTCATAAAACTATATCCAGTGCAGATGTGAGTCAGTAACTGCTAATTCTAAATATTTATCCTGGCACTTTTACTGCGCAAGTGGTAATTGTGCCGGATAAGTTCCCACCTACTCCAGCCATAATATAATCTCTCTATCTACTGATTTATAAGGTAACGCATAAGCATAATATATCCGTAACAAATGTGCTTCTATGTTAGCCGCAGATGTTTCTAGATTGATGGCAAATGTTTCTATGTTAACCGCACTATCTTCAATGTTGAAAGCAAGAATTTCTATGCTAGCCGCAACTAATTCTATGTTGACCGCAAATATTTCTATATTAACCGCAGCTTCATCTAGATTATTGGCATACATTTCTATGTTAACCGCACAATTTTCAATGTTATAGGCAGATATTTCTAGGTTGTATACTTATATTTCAATATAGAATTGACAGAAATTGATTGACAGATTTACATTATTTTTATTGAGTGAACTATTAACATAAAATATGATCATGATACAGAACACTATTTTCTAAATGAACAGCTTCTAACCTAGAATCACAAACTTTGATGTAAAAAAGGAGAACCCGCTGCGACAAATTAATGTATACAACGGGAACTCTAAACCTCGATATTTATGAAAAATTCATTCTTTACTATAACCTTTTCCGTTTTTTATGTAACTCTCTTAAATGATTATCTGCTCATGCTCCGTTTCATATTTTTAATCACTTTTGTAAATATAAACTGATCACGTTTCAGATCCTCATACTGATAGTATGCTGATGCTATTTTACATATACCCATTATCTCTTTATATATCTCATTAAAAGCAATAACAGCTTCCTCTGATATCTCCTTTGTTGTGCCTTTAAGCCCCTCCTGCTCAATATTAAACTCTTTTGCTTTATCGGCATAACTAATTATAGACTCTATTATCTGCGGATCAGTACCTTTGTCGACAATACGCTCTTTGAGTTCATCAGTCATTCCTTTTTTAAATGCATACAGAAGCTGAATAAACGCCTGCTGATCTTTGTTTCTCGCTTTTTTAAGATACAATAGATAACCAAGCTGACGATTTATCTCTTTTGCCTCACCATCAAAATCTACCTCTATCTGTATCTTCAGAAACGACAGATCGCGCAGTGCTTTACTCATTATATCACTCATTTTCACTGTAGCATCCCGCAACTCCTTTTTACTATCAGCCCCAAGGTATTTGTCGGCAGTATTATCAATTGATACTGCCAGTCCCATAATGTAGTTCGGGGTCCAGTTAGATCTGATTTTCGAGAGCTCGTTCAGGTTATCTGTAAAACTATTTGTAATAGTTTTTGATGCCGTTAGCATCTCAACATCCTTGTAACCATATACTCGTTTAGCCATATCTTTTATCTTTAAAAAATTAACTATTATCAAGTTACGTAGATAAAAGAGCAAAGTAAATAGGTGTTTATAATCATTTTTACCGTTAGAACGTTGTTTTTTTGATTTTTTTCTGATTCGGAACGTTTAAACAGACAACGAACCTATCCCAACACTTCTCAGTAGGGGTTTATTGATGGAATGGATGGGTGGGTATTGTTGTTATAATGATTGTTATTTTAACTTATTCTGATGGGTCACTATTCCGGAACTATCCAAATTCCAGAATTTGTATTGACGAATAGGGTTGGTATTAACGTTGGTTCATGGCGATTGCAATTACATGAATGATCAAACGATTTGAATGTTCCTAATAGGGTCAGGGCATGTCCTGACCCTATTAGGAACGTTTAAACAGACAATGAACCCATCCCAATTCCTCTCTGGAAGGAGTTTATTGATAGAACCAAAATCGTTGGTGTTTAATCCATTGATCGTATGATTAATAAGAAGCTTTCAGTCATCTTGAATTCCAGATGTTTTGTTTTAATTATATCTTTTATTGAATCATCATTTTTTAGTACATGATGAAGGTCTTCTGCTAAAACGGTATTACTCCTGCGTTCAGAATTTTCTCCTTTTATCTCTAAACTAAATGTATAATCAGATAACATTAAACCATCTATATATACAAACTCATCTCTTGTAAACCGAACCTTACTAAAATCTCCTTTATACTCAACCTCCTCTATTCCATTTTTTAAATCCTCTAAGTGATTACGCCAAATAATAGCGTATACATTATTATACTTCTCCCCAATTGGTATATGTTTAAAGCCATATCTTATTGGTCCATACTCATTCTCTTTAAAATCCATATAAAAATCACAAAACTCTCTTAAACGTAAGTCCTTTTCTTCCTTAACTGTAAAAACAAACTCGTTCTCAAAAGCTTCCAGATTATTATATATACTTAATACATTTTCTCTGTTTATGTAAAACTTATTTGGAAGTGGATGTTTTGCATCAGCACGCTCAATTAAATAATATATAAATCCATACCTATCCTTAATAATAAATTCCTTAAATATTTTTCTAGCTTTTTCGCTAGTTAGATGAGTTACTGAATATGAAGTTTCTCCTCCCTTTTCAAAATTTAAAAACTTACTATAGGTGTATAGATGCACTATATTAGTGTTAAAATATTTTACTTCTTCGCAATACTTCTCTAAATAGGCCGTTCTTATATTATTCAATTCATCCTTATCGTATACTGTAGCAGTTCCAACTTTACAAAAATCATAAGATAACATAGATTCATACCTATATGGAGAATTTGCATTCGATAAAATGTTCATAATAAATTTTTTAGACCTTTCATTGCCAGAATCTTTTAAATCAATATACCTACCAATCTTTCTCAATAAATTGCTCCTTTCATAACCAACAATACCCTTATACTCATAACTATTATTAAAACTATAACGTGTTGCCAAATATATAATAGCCCTAATTATATTTTCGAAGTCTTCAATATTTTTAAAATCAGATATACGCATAAATTTCTGTTCAAGATCATCAACTGATTTATTCGCAGTAGCAGTATCAATTAACTCAAATAAGCTATTTACACCTCCTTTACGTACCCACTCGAATATCGGTTCTGATATACTATAAGGTGATAATGTATATGAAAAATATAATCCAAATTTAACCGCGTATAAAACTGAATTATCAGATATATTAGGTTCTATGTTTACTTGTGGAAAAATATCATGTAGTAATTTTATTACATTGTCTAATTCAGATTCATCAATTAACAGCTTCTCCCTATATTTTTTTATATCCTTATCAATCAAATAATCACTATTTCCATCTTCTTTAAGATACATAACTAGTCCTTTTCCATATTTTGACTTCTCTATATATTTCAAAATATCAATCTTTACCATATCAAAAACTAATGGCCACTTAAGTTTTAATAGTTGAACCAATATAAAATCACGAATAGATATTTCATCTAAAATACCACTACTATTTAGAACTAAGCTATTATAGAATTGTCTTATATCACGAACATTATTAAATAGCAGTCCAAAATACTTCTCTCCTATACCGTCATTCTTTAGAAGTTCTTTACCTAGTTCATCTTTAAACTCATCAGACTTATTCGAAAAAACATCTACCAAACAATCGTATAACTCTTTTCTAAGAATATCCTTATTAAAATATGGCAGATCAATATTCAGCTGAAATATCTTTTCAAGGTATCTGTGACTATCACATTTGTTTAGGTTATCCAGTGCTTTTACAACATAGGTTCTGTCGTACGCTACAATAAATACCGTCTCTTTAAAGTTTGCTGTGTTTCTGATTATTTTGAGTACCTCAAATATCTCTTTTGCATCAAGACGGTCAAGATCATCTATAAATACAATGAATCGTTTGTCTGTCTTTTTTATTGTGTTGTTGATTGTACTGTAGAGAACATCGGCAGGTTTATTACCAAATATCAGCGATGTAACCATATAGATAAATCGTGTTGATTTGGTTCTGTTCAGATCAAGCAGTTTATCGGCATATCGTAATATTAGTCTCGATAGTGAATGATACTCACTCTGTATAACTCCGTGAAATGTATCAAAGAAATCTTTTAGTATAGCTTCAGGTGTTTTACTGTTCCATGGGTTAAAGTGTATAAGTATGTTCTTATCATCCTCTTTAAGGTTTTTCTTTATCATACCCATAAATGAGCTTTTACCCATACCCCACTTACCATTTATACCAATGGCAAATGATCGTTCCAGTTTTGTCTCTCCTATCTTATCAGCTACTTTTTCAGCATACCCCTCGTAACCAAGCAGATCTTTTGGCTCCTTTTCTTCATCATATGTAAGCTCTTTGTCTACAAAAAAGCCTCTGTTCTCTTTTTTAGATTTCTCTTTGCCTCTAGATTTTTTAGCTCTATTATAGTAGCTTATTGTTAAAACCATATGCAACAGTACAAGAACAGATATAAAGTCTGTATATTTTATAGTTTCAAAGAGTGAGTATGGAGTAAATATCCATACATCAAATGCTACTCTGTAAAGAGAGTATGCTATTCCAAATAGAACTATAAAAGACAGTGTTCCTTTAGATGGAATATATTTTCTCCATCTCACTACTGCATATGCAATTATGCCTGCCGTAATAATTATAAATATGACATCAGATTTTAACTCGCTTTTTATTTTTGACAAAAGCCCATTTACAATGTTATTTGATAGGTATATCTCTATCTGCTCTTTAAAAAGTATAACCGTAAGTACTGATACTATAGCTATTATAGTTCTGCGTTTCAGCATAAGTTTTGTCAACTCCTTGATACGTATACATTTTTTATCTGTATTACTCATATAGGTTGGTTTATTTAAGGAACTGCAAATATAATAACAAAACGTTATTTTTGGTGTGTTATGCAGGAAATAAACCCACCCCAACACCTCTCAGGAGGGGAGTTTGTTTATGGAATAAATGTTTATTGGTACATGGTACAGGATTTACTCTATTCTATTATATGGTCTGATAATTGTGGTTGATCCATTATTGATTTAATAAGATGTAATATTTATCTTTGTGCATCGTTTAAATTGTACAGAATATTTATATGTTTTCATTAATATAAACTATACACTATGAAGAATAGAAAGAGTATTATTTTAATTGTAATCATCACTCTTCTAACAGCGTATGTTATCTTCTCAAAGAGTAAATCGTCTGAAGAGATAAAGAGCTTAACTGCTGAGATTGAGATTAAAAGTGACTCGCTGCGTTTACTGAATAACAAATATCGTGATCTTGAGTTAAGGTATGATACTATTTATAATAGTTTTGAGATAACATCTAACAGATTTAAGGATTTCAGAACTCAGTTAGATTCTGTATTGGGGCTTAATATTAGTAGTTTAAGAAGGCTTAACAGGTCGCTTGACAATATTAACGGCAGATATAAAGAGATGGCGAAACTGGATAGTATAAATGACGATAATTTTCGTTTTGAATAATCACACATTTTTAGCTATATATTACATAACGGGTTACACAAAACACTAAACATATGAACAAGAGAATTACGCTAATACTTCTTTTTGTTCTGGTAACTGCAAGCACAATGTTTGGGCAGGCAGTAAAGTTTACCGGAACAAAGGATATGGTCAAGGTTTTTAAAGGCGATTTGGTAATGATTGAGGCTGATACTGCCTATATTATCAATAAGAAGAGAGCCATGATACTGAATAGTCAGTTAGATGAGTTGCAGAAGGTTAAGGTTATGTATAACAGCCTTACTGATGAACATAGTGAGTTACTTGCTATTATTAAAGATGCACAGAAGTATCTGAACAAGATTCTTAAGAGACTGGAGAAAGATGGTACTATCACAGTTAATAATCTGGATACTATATTAACCGATTTTGACAGAATACTTGCTGATTTGAAGAGTAATAACAAAGCACTCACCCAAACAAACAATGAGATGAAGCAAACCATAGCCAGGCTAGAGTCTAATATTAAGGAGCTAAAGAAGGAGGCAAAATGGATATGGTGGAATGGTGCTGCCGATAAACTTTTTGCTCTTGCCGGAGGTATTGGAATAGGTATACTTATAGGGGTTTTACTATAGCAGTTACGCTTAGTCAAACATCTTAACATATATAAAAGTCACTGAAATAGATATAATTTCAGTGACTTTTATTATATCTGGTATTCTGTTTAATCGTTATATAATCGTATCTGTTTAATATAGAGGCTACGTGAATGGCCATCAAGTTTAAACTCAACATCTAATCCAAGATTCATAAAGTCTCTGTTTGGGTATATATTACGTCCAAAATAGCTTTTTATAAGATTCAGTGTATTTGCAAGTCGCTGTATCTCACCTGTACTCATTGTAAGTTGCGAATTATTGATATTTGATACTGTTATAATATCAATTGCCCTTCGGCTGCTATATATATTATTACCATTATCCGGGTAACATACAAATTGATCGCATACTACTCCACTATCGGGCTTTACAACATTGTTGTTACCAATCTGAGCATTAACAACAAAACCGAAACTTCCGGGGCGATATATATTCTTTGTTATTGCCACGCCGTTTACATGTTCTTTAGGAAACGATCTGTGCACAAGTATACCCATATATACAGTGCTGTGGTCTATATTAAAATATTCGCGCTCAGCAAATGCCTGATATGACCATAGGCTTGCCCAAACGCTCTTTATGGCTTTGCCTATACTCTTTTTCTTATCGCCCACAATACCTGTTTTTGAGCTGTACAGTCCTGCTCCTGAGAACCCGTCAGCATCCTCTGCATTGGTAGATGATCTGAAACGCATACGTCTGTATATACCCGATTTAATAATTGTCTGTTCAACAATATTTACCAATTCGGTATCTATCTCGCTTTTGCGTATAAGTTTGCGTATCTTCTTTAACCTTTTGCGTATCTTTTTTGCAGATAGGGTGTCGCTCTGATTTATCAGATTGTTGATGTATGGCTTTATCCCAGACTCTACAATGTGTTGGTTATAGTAGTAGAATGGTATAGCAAATGCCGATTCTGGTGTTCTGAATCCTATCTTATGGCTTATGCGTTTTAGCAATGCAAAATTTGAGGCTTTATTTCCAACATATCTGTACGATCGTTGATTTAGTTCAGAAACGGGTTTAATATCCTTAACAGACAGATTATACTTTACATTAACAGATGGTTGCTCTGTTTCTGAAACTCTGTTTGCTTTTGATGGTTCTATTCTGAAATCATTTTTTGCAACATTAAAGTTAACATATCTATTGCTGTTAGCAATTATAACAGAGTCTGTAAGCGCATATTTGTAGGCACATATAGGTATCTTTCTGTTTGCTCCAAGTATAGAAAGGTGGCTAAGTGGTGTCTGAAACTGATTAACAATAACTCCTGCAACACGCGGGAGGAACATAGGCGTTTCATTTAATACAACAATATGGTGTGGTTTAATAGTATCTATCTGTTTTTTCAGATTATCTATATATATAAGTTTACCAACTGTTTTGCCATAACTTACAGGTTGATACTTCAGATTTTTATATATCCTGTCTGGTGTAATAACCGGAACATCTACGCCTCCACGATCTATTAACAGTTTAATATTATTGCTATTAAGCAACAGATGTAGTTTGTCTCCGAAAAATGCACTCTCAGACACTTTGTTATACAGAAACTTTACTCTCTCTTTATCAGCAATTTCTATTGGCGAGAACTCAAGATTATATATATCACTATCAGGTATATAATTTATATTGGCAAGAACATATCTGCGTCTCTTATTTTCTGAGTAGTTCACTCTGTTAAAGTATCCCAAAGTACCGTAAAATCCAAGGTGTCGTCGGCAGAATACATGATGATATTTACAGCTATTGGCATTAACATAGTACAGTTTATCCTTTTTTATATCGTATACAATTTTTATTGCCGATACACCGCTATATTTACTTGTTATGGGTGCTCCGGAGAACATATTGTAATCGGATAAGTTTTTGAGCTGATGTTTATAATCCTTTGCAGATGTTGTAATGTACAACATCAGTAAGAGTGGAAATAGTGTTGCTCTGATTAATCTTTTTTTATACAGTTTCATTCAGGGTCTGATATATTAAAATTAATTCTGTTCTGAGATATGCAAACATACATATTTAATATTAAAAACTGATTACGACCATAATATTTTGATTATGATCTGTATGTAATATATAGCGATGTTTATAACTGAAGTACCCTGATAAATTGATGCTATATCTTGTTAATGTTATTAATTGTTAAAGCTTATAGAGGGGTAATGAAAAGCTGCTATATTAGCCTGCGACAAGATTATTTATAGTAGTCCGGATAGCACAATTGTTATATATCTGTTTATATCTAATGTATATAAACATTGCCGTAATAGGCAGATAGAGACTAGATATTTGTGTGTAACAGGATTTTGTTTTATTAATTCATTTAAAGGAGGGTATCAAAATGAGAAAATTATTGGTTTTTCTTTTTGTTATTATGGCTTTTGCCTGTAACAAAAAGAAGCTCTATTCTGATCTTAATCACCTTAAAGGTGATGGTGTGATTAAGATTAGTAGTGATAATGTTAGTGGACAGATTGGGAAAATCTTCTCTAAATATCTGTATACCACAGCACCAAATGGTGGGCGCATCGAGATTTTTGGGACATCGGGTGTTTCTGACGATCAGATGTTGTATGCACGAGAGATATTAGAGCAGTATCTTACATGCAGTGGTAATGTTTATAAGAGCATACATAAGCAGGCTATTGCCAACTCAATGGCAAATAAGAAGTGTGCAATGGTATTCTGGGATACCGAAGAGCAGTATGAGTCAAACATGTCGAAACTTATATTCAGTGGTTATAACCTTCAGGATCTATATGCAACAGAGTCGTGGGGTTCCGGAAACCGTGATGCTTCATATGAGGAGATTCTGCATTTGGTTCATAACTATGGCATTGCCCCTACCCTGTTTAATTATCAGAAGAGATTACAGAAGGCTAATGACGATGCTATAGACAAAGGGATATGGAAACCATGGGGTGGAGATTTGCCTAAAGCAGACTTTGACGATGAGTATTTTGCTGCTGTTATGGATTGCTATCTTGGTTTATGGAGTGGTCAGGGAGGTACAATGGGAGGCTCATATAGTCCATCGGACAAAGATGAGCTTAAGAGTATAGATCCGGTTGGCTATAAGCTAATAGAGGATCTGTTTGGTGATATAAAACCAGTTAGATAACCATAAAAACCCAACAAATGAGAATAACATTATTAATTATAGCTCTGTTAATTACGATATTAGCAGATGCGCAGGATAAAAGAAGATTATCTGTTGTTGCAGGTACTACACAAGGTGTATCATTTATGTATAAAGAGGCACACTCAAACACCAGTAAAAAGACATTTAATACAAGTGCAGGGTACGCATACAGTTACTTTGCAGGGATATCAGTAAAATCAAGGAGTGGTAAGGCATTCTCTGATCTGCTTATTGGCTACAGGTCATATAGCAACGGATTAAGCGGTGTGGTTGATGTAAATTCGGCTACAGGCTTCTCTAACAAACGATCTGTAGACAGATTAAACTATCTTACACTTGAGTACCGATACTCAAGATATGTAAAAACCATAAAGGATTACAATACCTTTTTTAGTGCAGGTTTACAGGCATCGTATATTCTTAATGAGAAGAGGCGAATACGCTACAGCAACGGAGATGAGACTATAAGAACCAGTGGTAAGAATATATCAAATAACTTTGTACTATTTACATCACCTACACTTATTCTGTCGTATGGTGTTGAGTTTGATAGTGGGATTTGGCGTATAGGTAACAAATCCAGATTAAGTTTAGATTTTACCTACGATATGTTTATGACATCGCCATCTAATAAATATGTTGGTACAATGATAAACTACAAACTTCTGTTTTAAACAGAGATACAGCAGCTACAGTAATAGTCCTGTTGTATTTCTGTAGCTGTTATACATATAATAGGTACTGCTTATCCACTGCATGTTTCCTGTTTTAGCACTTATCAAATCTATTTTTACATCCTGAGATGCTATACTTACACATATTGCGGCTATCTTTGTCGCCATTTATTATAAAACCCAAACACATATGGAAAAGAGAATAGTTGAGTATCTGGAGCATCTGGAGAGAGAGGAAAATATTGAGATACTTTTAGCGTGCGAAACAGGATCAAGAGCATGGGGTTTTCCATCGCCAGACAGTGATTATGACGTAAGGATACTTTATAAACATAACAGTGATTGGTATCTGTCTCTTTCTGAGCGTAAGGATTCTATTGATCTGATGTTTGATGATAATCTGATAGATATTACCGGATGGGATATAAGAAAAGCGTTACGTCTGTTATACAAATCTAATGCATCGCTTATAGAGAGAATTCAATCGCCAATGGTATATAAGGCAGACAGTAAATTTATTGAGGATATGCAGATGGCAGCATCTAAGTTATATTCGCGTAAGTCTACTATCTTTCACTATCTGGGTCTATGTAAGCGATCGTTATCGGAGATTGATATTAACAAAGAGTACAAACTTAAAAAGCTGTTCTATGCACTCAGGTCGGCTGTAGCTTGTATGTGGATTTTAGAGAATGATATAATGCCTCCTATTGTATTTACAGACACGCTTAGTGGCATTACTATTGATAACGAGATTAAGAAGAGGATTTATGAGCTTATTGATATTAAACTTGTAAAGGATGAGACATATATGCATAGTGGTGAAAAGGATCTGTTTAACTATATAGAGGGTTGTATAGATTTAGCAGAAGAGAGAGCCAAAGAACTTTCTACCGGAGATAAGACATATAATCTTGAAGAATTCTTTAGAGCTATAATTAAGGATTAGTTATGAATATTGATGATCTTAAAGAGAGAGGGCTTATTGTATTTGAGTGTTTAAGTGGCAGCAGAGCATATGGGCTTGACACTCCTGAATCGGATACCGATATAAAGGGTGTATTTATTCTGCCAAAGGAGGATTTCTATGGTCTTGATTATACTGCTCAGATTAACAATGAGACCAATGATATTGTATACTATGAGTTAAGACGTTTCTTTGAGCTTCTCTCTGTAAATAATCCGAATATTCTTGAGCTGTTAAACACGCCTGAGGAGTCGGTTTTATACAGGCATCCTGTTATGGAGCTAATAGATAAGGATATGTTTTTGTCTAAGTTGTGTTGCAATACCTTTGGCAAATTTGCTTTATCGCAGATTAAGAAAGCTCAGGGGTTAAAGAAGAAAATTATGAATCCGGTTGACAGAGAGAGGAAATCGGCAATTGACTTCTGTTATGTAAACTATAACAATGGCTCGGTACCGTTTAATAGGTTTCTTGAGATTAAAGGTTGGCAAGAGAAAGATTGTGGTATTGCCAATATAAACAATATGCATAACACATATGCGTTATATCACAGCACAAAAAACATATACCGAGGTATAGTTCAGAGTTGTAACGCCAGTGATGTATCGTTAAGTTCAATACCTAAAGGAGAGAATCAGGTTGCTGTACTATTCTTTAATAAGAACGGATACTCTACATACTGTAAAGAGTATCGTGAGTATTGGGATTGGATTGAGAAGAGGAATGAGAGCAGATACCAGAATAATATAAACCATGACAAGAATTACGACTCAAAGAATATTATGCATACATTCAGACTACTTGATATGGCAATTGAGATTGGGCAGAATAGTATTGTGAATGTAAACAGGCCAAACAGAGATTTCTTGTTAGATATTAAGGCCGGCAGATTTAATTATGATGAGTTAATGGATATGGCTAATGATAAACAGATTATTATGGAGAGAGCTTTTAGGAGCAGTAATCTACCTGAAAGACCTGATATAAATCTGGTTAACAAGTTACTTATTGAAATAAGAGACAGGTTTTATAAATAGCTATTTGTAGTTATTCGGATTTAATAGAATTAAAAGAGGTTACCCATATTGCGTAACCTCTTTAAAGAGTAAGGGACAATGTATCCCTAAACTATCGAAACCATATTTTTATCTGTATACATTCTCATTCTCAAGCCATATATAATCGCCCTTAAGGGTGCTTTTATTTACCCTTTTCATCAGCTTCTTATATCCGTTACTATATCCAATATTTCTGAAATTATCTTTTATCTCTTTACGCGCCAGTTTGCAGTAAAAATCTGACAGATTCTGCATTGCTTTTTTATCTACTCCATTGTTTTTTAAGAGCAGATCGGTATATGATAGAACCGATGACATTACAAACAGATTAACACCCACATCTACATAGTTTCCTAATATTAATTGCTCATCCTGTAGTTTTGGACCAAAGCGTGCCATAGATAGAAACAGTCTGCGAGCCAAACGACGCGATGTTCTGCTTATATATCGCAGGTGACGTTTATTTGAACTGTTTAGTCTCTTTGTACTGAATGATCGTAACCGTGGTATATATTGCTTTGGCAGCCACCATGAGTAGAATCCTAATAACTTAAATGCTGCCTTTATCTTGGTTGATGCAGATGATTTTGTAAGGAACGGAGTAACCATTTTAAAGTGCATATCAACAGCTTCGCGGGCAATAAACAGTTGCATTATCTCGCTTGTTCCCTCTATTATCTTGTTTATTCTGATATCTCTGTAGTATCGCTCAATAGGGTAATCTGTCTCGCCTCTATTTCTTAACGATTCTGATTTCTCGTATCCTCTACCACCACGTATCTGCATGGCTTCATCTACTATAGAACATGCCCTCTCAGATCCAAAATATTTTGCCATAGCAGCCTCTAGGCGGATATCTGTTTTCTCAATATCGGCCATAAAAACAGACAGACGACTCATGCTCTCAACACCAAATGTATTAGCTGCCATCTCTGCTATCTTCTTAGATACAGATTGGTGGAATCCTACCGGATTACCCCACTGTACTCTCTCGTTGGCCCATATGCGTGAGTGACTCAGGCACAATTTACCTGATGCAGCAGAGCATACAGGGATTGCCAAACGTCCTGCATTAAGTGTTGTAAATGCAATTTTAAGACCATCGCCCTCTTTACCAACAAGATTCTCTTTAGGAACCTTTACATTATCAAATTTGAGTAGTCCGTTTGATATACCTCCCAGTCCCATAAATTTACATCTGTGCAGAACAGAGAATCCTGGTGTATCTGACTCTACTATAAATGCAGATATCTGTTGACGCTCTTTTCCTGCAATTATCTTTGGTTGGGTTACTGCCATAACCAGAAGTATATCTGCATCTGGTCCGTTTGTACACCATAATTTCTCACCATCAATTATGTAGTGCTCACCATCGTCGGTAAGTTTTGCAGTGGTTGTCATTTTTGCAGGATCTGATCCAACATCTGGCTCAGTAAGAGCAAATGCCGACAGAGCTCCATTCACAATCTTTGGATAGTATTTATCTTTCTGCTGTTCTGTACCAAAATATTTCAGAGGTTGTGGCACTCCAATACTCTGATGAGCAGAGAGTAGTACTGCTGTAGAGTTACAATATGATGACACATACGATATAATTCTTGTATAGTTCATATTTGAGAATCCCTTACCACCATATTTAACAGGTATCTTCAGGCCAAAGCATCCTAGCTTAACCAGCTCTTTTATTGCTTTATCTGGTATTTCACCATCTTTATCTACCAGTTCAGGATCTATGTTCTCTTCGAGGCAGACCTTTAGTTCTTTAATAAACTCGTCGCCTATTTTTTTATCCTCTTCTGACTGTTCCGGAAAATCCTTTACCAATCTCCATTTAAAGTTTCCTTTAAAGAGTTCAGCTACAAAACTAGGGTGCTTCCACTCCTTCTCTCTTGACTCCTCAGCCAGATCCATTGATTTTTGTTTGTTGTCACTCATATCTGTCAGTTTATAGTTTTCTGCTTATATTAATTACGTGATACTGTATACTCTATTAAGTATTAGGTTGAGATATCAGAATCTATATGGCATAGTTATACTCTTTTATATATTACATATCTTTTTATTCTCGTCTATATATTTACTTAGCAGTTCACATGGTGTGAATCTGATGCCATACTTATCATTATACTTTTTAAGTGTACTCAGTATATTATCCAGACCCGTATTATCGGCATATTTTAGTACGCCCCCTCTGAATGGCGGGAATCCTGTACCAATTATCATTGCCATATCAAGATGTTCAGGATCTGTTATAATATTCTCCTGCAGACAGTATACTGCTTCATTTATCATGCGGTATATTATTCTCTCTTCTATCTCTTTATCAGATATATTATCTCCTGATACTGACCCATTATCCTTAACTATTTGATTAATGACAGGGTTAGGTTTTTTATCCCTCTTTGAATATATATAGACTCCTTTTCCGCTCTTTTTCCCTAATAGTCCGGCATCTTCATATATATTATTAAGTATACTTGCCGACTGCATTCTCTCTCCTAACTCTTTGTCAAAGATCTTTGATACTTTATAGGCTACATCAATTCCCACTTCATCAAACAGCTCAAGCGGTCCCATAGGCATTCCAAAAGCTCTTATCACCTTATCAATTCTCTCTGGTTTAACACCTTCTGACATAAGGTAAGCAGCCTCATTCATATATGGCAAAAGAATACGGTTTACAAGAAAACCAGGACTATCTTTAACAACCACTGGCACTTTACCCATTTGCTTGGCAAGATTTACAGTATGTACAATAGTCTCTTCAGAGGTTGCATTACCCGGAATAACCTCAACAAGGGGCATTCTGTTTACAGGGTTAAAGAAGTGCATACCGATAAATCTTTCAGGACTCTTAAGTGCTGTAGCCATATCTGTAATAGATATAGATGATGTGTTGCTGGCTATTATTGTATCTTCGCCAACACTACCCTCGGTATCTATAAGCGTCTGCTTTTTCACATCTATATCCTCAAAAACAGCCTCAATAACTATATCAGTACCTTTAAATCCATCATAGTTTGTTTGTCCGGTTATATTAAGCATCTTCATATCTACCTTTGCAGGCTTCATCTTGCGGCTTTTAATGTAGTATTTATAGTACTTTTTGCATGTAGACATACCTCTTGACAGAGCATCGTAGTTAATATCTTTTAGCAGTACATCGGTATCTTTTTTGCTAAGAATCCATGATATACCTGCACCCATAATCCCTGCTCCCAGCACTCCAACTTTATCAATCTTCTTTCTGCTATATGAGTTTTGAGTATCTATACCATTGTACTTTTTAAGTGCTTCAGATATAAAGAATAGTCTGATAAGGTGTTTTGATACATCACCTACTACTACATCTGCAAAATGTTTTGTCTCTACCTTTAGTCCTTTATCAAGTGATGTTTTGTACCCTTTTTTAATCACCTTAAGAGCATTTAATGGCGCAGGATAGTGTCCGTTAGTTGTTTTATATAGTGACTTCTTTGCAGAACGATATACTATTGATCGTCCAATTGATGTATTCTCAAGAAACTTGTTCATTACACCTTTTTGTCTCCGGGCTCTTTTAATATTTTCGGATTTATTAAATATCTTATCGGCAAACTTTATTAGTCCGTAATTAAGATATTCCTTATGAAAACAGGCATCAACAATATTTAGTTTAAGTGCTTTTAGTCCGTTAACCGATTTTCCTGAAAGGATTAGAGGTAGTGAACGTTGCAATCCGATAAGCCTTGGCAGGCGCTGTGTACCACCAAGTCCGGGGAATATACCCAGCTTTACCTCAGGGAGAGCTATCTGGGTTGTCTTATCATCGGTTGATATACGATAATCAAAAGCCAGTGCTAACTCTAATCCGCCACCCATGCATACACCATCAATTACAGCAACAGTAGGGAAAGGCAGATCCTCTATCTTTTTTATTATTGCCAATCCGCGTTCGCAAATCTGAGCTGCATCTTTTTTGTCAGTTATATTGGCAATCTCATTTATATCAGCCCCCACAATAAAGTAGCCATCTTTATTGCTCTTAAAAAATAATAGTTTTATATCGTCAATATATCCTATATCATCTATTACCTTCTCTAATTCGATAAATGCTTCTGTAGTGAGCTTATTAACCTTTTCATCAGGTGTATCAAAGATCAGATTATAGATTCCATTACCTTGATTTTCTATATTAAATGCATTCATATCACGATTATTTATTTCGTTTTATCTTTAGGTATTGTATGTTTTTACATATATTTTATAGTGTGTAATTCTTTTACAATCTATTTTTTATACACTAACAGTGCTGTTATTAATCTATATATCTATGCTAGTGATAGATCTATAGCAACGCCTTGTCCTCCTCCAACGCATATTGCAGCTATTCCTCTTTCAAGGTTACGTCTCTTCATCTCTTTAAGCAGATGTATAACTATACGTGTACCAGACATGCCTACCGGATGTCCGAGAGCTATTGCACCACCATTTACATTTAATTTATCATCTGGTATCTCTCCTAATGCCTCGCTCTTACCCAGAAATTGTTCTGAGAATAGCTTTGAGTCGAGTGCCTTTTGATTTGCAAGCACCTGTGCTGCAAAAGCTTCATTTATCTCAAATAGGTCATAGTCGTTTATCTTAAGTCCTGACTTATCTATCAATTTGTTTATTGCATATATAGGACCTAATCCCATACGGTCAGGCGATAATGCGACCTCAGTATGATGATTAATATATCCCAGTATATTGAGTCCGTGTTTTTTGGCTTCTTCTTCGGTTGTTACAAGTACTGCTGCTGCTCCATCAGTAACCTGACATGAATTTCCTATAGTAACTGTTCCATCTATCCTATCAAAATATGGTCGTTTAGAGGATAGTTTCTCTAACGTTATCTTGCTATTTATACCATTATCGTCAACAACATATTTATATGCTGGTTTTACGGGTATTGGCACTATCTCTTCCGCAAATATACCATCTTGTAAAGCGGCTGTAGATTTGATATGGCTCCGTAGTGCATATTGATCTTGCTCTAAACGTGATATATTAAACTCTCTGGCCAATATTTCAGCAGTTTTACCCATAATATTACCTGTTACCGGATCTGTTAAGCCCTGAATAAGTGATATTACAGGAGTAAAATCTGAGAAACGAAACGATAGCATTGATTTTATCTTTGATGATAGTGTTCTGCTTGTTGCCAGTTTGGTAAATTTCTTTACTGCAGATTTTCTGTACACAAGAGGGATATTACTCATTGATTCTGCTCCTCCAGCAATAATCATCTTGTTATCTCCCAGCTCAATTTTATCACATGCCGCAATTATTGCATCCATTCCTGAGGCACAATTCCGATGTATAGAGTATGCCGGCAATGACATTGACAAACCTGATTTGAGGGATATTACACGTGCTATGTTTGGTGCATTCATTGGCATTGCCACACATCCAAATATAACATTGTCAATTAATGACTTATCAATATTTGTTTTGTTTATAAGATGCTTAACTGCATATACACCAAGTTCATCTGCTGACACTGAACTTAAATCACTACCTGCCTTTGACATTGGTGTTCTAACTCCTTGGACAATACATATTCTCTGTTTCATTTGTCTAATCTGTTTTTAAAGATCATATGGAATCCGCATGTTTAATTTATTATGCTTGTTACCACTGTTTAGTTTCTGTTTTGTTAAATGTCTCCGGGCATTTCACCATACATTAGATTTATCTCGTTCTGATAGTTTTCATATATTGTATCTCTTCTTATGCTCATTTTTGGTGTAAGTTCATTTCCATCAATAGTAAGTCTGTTCATTACAATTTTATACTTTCGAATATTCTCCCATCTGTGTAGTTTCCAGTTTACTCTATTTATATGTCGCCTTATCTCCTTTACTATCTGCTTACTAGCATAAAATTCCTCTGGTGTCTCAGCTGTATGCTTTCGTCTATCTCTATGAATCTCCCACTGCTCAAAATCAGGAAATATAAGGCATGTCACAAACTTACGTGCCTCTGCTACAATTACGGCATAATCAACCAAATCAAGTTTACCAAGAATATCCTCTATTGGTATCGGGCTTATATATTTACCTGTTGATGTTTTAAATAGCTCTTTCTTTCTTCCTGTAATTGTAATATATCCTTCATCGTCAATTTTTGCTAAATCGCCAGTATATAGATAGCCTTCTTTATCTATTACTTTTGCAGTCTCTTCTGGTGCATTATGATAACCTTTCATTACCAAATCGCCTTTAACAAGCAGTTCACCTTCAGATGATAATCTCACTGTAACACCAGGAAGAGGTGGGCCTACTGTCCCTATCTTATTATTCTTTTTATAGTTTGTTGATACTACTGGTGATGTCTCTGTAAGTCCATACCCTGTATAAAGAGGTATTCCGATATTCCTATAAAAAGTATATAGTTTATCAGAAAGTGCCGCCCCACCACAAACAATCATCTCAATCTTTCCACCCAAGGCTTTTCTTAACTTACTATACACAAGGGTATCAAATACACGATCTATAATGTTTCTACGGTGATATATATTTATCTCAAGAGCTCTCTTAAATGCCAATCCGGCAATTACACGTTTAAAGCCTTTGGCATTTTTAACGTTTAACACCATTTTGGCATATACCTTTTGTAAAAACCTTGGTACAACAGTCATTATCGTTGGTTTAACCTCTTTAACCAGGTCACCCAACTGTAATAAGTCATGTGTAAAATATACTGACTGATCAGAAGCAAAGTAGTAATACACTATCGTACGTTCAAATATATGTGCAGTGGGTAAAAAACTTAATGCTGTACACTGTTTTCTGAGTGGTATTATCTCTATTATTGCTTTTATCTGAGATATAATATTTCTGTGTGTAAGCTCTACTCCTTTTGGTATTCCTGTAGATCCACTGGTATATATTATTGTAACGGTATCATTTTCATTAGCTGATGCTATTATTTTATCTATATCCGCATCAGAAGAAGACTGATAGTCGATACTACCCTGTTGTAAAAAATCACTATAACTAATTGTCTTATCAATATCTGAGCTGATATCTTTAACAATAACCATTTCAAACAGATCTATGTTTTTTTCAACTATCTCCAATTTTGCAAGATTTGAAAGGTATAAATATCTGATTGATGCATCTTTTATCTCATATAGAAAATTATTATCTGACGTATTTGGGAATATAGGTACTGATATTGCTCCCAAACATATAATTGCAAGATCAATTATCATCCATTGCGTATCTGTATCCGAGATTATAGCAACACTATCACCTCTCTTTACGCCAATTTTTTTTAAAGAATAATATACTTTCAGAACCTCTTCATAGATATCCTGTGTTGTATAATTAATCCACTCATTATCTCTTTTATCGTTAAATACACGATCATTGTCAAAGTTTGTGTTTATATATTTGAGTAATTCTGGTATTGTTTTGTAGTATGACATAACTGTGATAATTATATTTTTCTTGTTTTGTACGTATAAAAATCAAAAATGTGATCACTATTTCTAGATTTATTTTATGTGCGTAATATTTGATTATCAACAAACAATGCGTAAATGTATTTTATCACACAGATTATCAGGTGTATATAAATACATCAAACCGAATATATTGTATGTTTCATGTTTTGCATTTTTTTCAATCAGACAATCAATACATTTTACTCTGCACAATATGAAATAGTCATTAGCACAAATTTCATCCTACCAATTATGATATTTGACTGAGGATTGTAAGAGGTATATCGTTAACTGCTTGCTCTGTTTCCGTTAAGTATGTAACCTCTATATTGTTGCTACGTAGACAATAATAAAAGTCATGAAAGCACAGAACATTG
>DKJY01000019.1 GCA_002454955.1 Bacteroidales bacterium UBA6680 | reverse complement strand
CTTAACGGAAACAGAGCAGTTCAGAAACTGCTCATACTTCAATCATGTAAACAGACTAACAAAACACACAACCACAAACTAATTATATTACTACCTTAGACATTATCAATAAAAGTTATTAAATTAGAGTAAACAACATTAAATATGTATGACAGAAAGATACTCACTATTCTGGTTTAGAAGAGATTTAAGACTTGAGGATAATACAGGTCTAAACAGAGCAATACAGTCTGGTAACAAGGTTATATGCCTGTTTATTTTTGACAAAAAGATACTTGATAAAATTGATAATATTTATGATTCCAGAATTAGCTTTATACACAAAAGATTATCCTCAATAAATAAAAAACTAAACGAATTAAACAGCAGTATAATTGTAAAGTATGGATTTGTAGATCATATATTAAGCAATATTATAAAAGAATACACCGTAGATTGCATTTACACAAATAATGATTATGAACCATATGCACGTGAAAGGGATGATATGGTCAAAAAAATATGCAAGTCAAAAGGCATTGGGTTCAAATCATACAAAGATCAGGTTATATTTGAAGAAACGGAGATTACAAAAAAAGATCAGTCTCCATACACGATATACACTCCATATATGAAAGCATGGAGAGATAAATTACAACAAAACGATTACAAAATATCACAGATAAACTTTAAATCATACAACTTTGCTCAGATAGATAAAACCGACATTCCTAATCTAGAGAGCATAGGCTTTAAACAAAGTAATATTACCGTTCCTGATTATGATATATCAAATAAAATAGTAGACAATTATACCAAATATAGGGATTTCCCTGGAATGGATATTACGTCACACCTTGGATCACATCTAAGATTTGGAACTGTAAGTATAAGGTATATTATAAAAAAGACTATAAACAAAGATCCTAAGTTTGTTAATGAACTAATTTGGCGCGAGTTCTTTATGCAGATATTAGCCAATAATCCATATGTAGTTAACAAATGTTTCAAAAAAAAATACGATAAAATAGAGTGGATAAAACCTGATGAAAATTTTGAGAAATGGTGTAATGGACAAACTGGGTATCCTATTGTAGATGCAGGTATGCGACAACTAAATGCTACAGGAGATATGCATAACAGAGTACGAATGATTACAGCTGCTTTTTTATGTAAACATTTGTTAATTGATTGGAGGTTGGGCGAACTATATTTCTCAAAACACCTTATTGACTTTGATCTTGCTGCTAATAATGGCAACTGGCAATGGAGTGCCGGATGTGGCTGCGACGCGACCCCGTACTTTCGAATATTCAATCCGTATGAACAGACAAAGAAGTTCGACAAAGATCATATATACATTAAAAAATGGGTTCCAGAAGTAGGTTCTGATAAATACCCAAAACCTATTATAGAGCATCGTTTTGCCAGAAACAGGGCATTAGACAGATACAAAAAGCACCTAAACCAAGAATAAAGATATTAGATTTCAAAATTATTAATCGGCCATTTGACAATTAAACAAAGAATAACAACAAACAAACACAAAAAACAGACTAACATATTAATTTATCTATTACCTTTACGTCCTACGATAAAACTATTGACAGTTATCGTTGCTTTATATTTTTGATTTTAACCTAAATTTAAAAGAACCCTTATTAAACTGCATAAGTTATTTTAATTAAAATAAGGATTCTACCTTTTTTGAAATTATTTGTCATGAGAAAGAACATTCTATTAGTTTTAATTGCAGTACTAACTCAACAATTTGTATTTGCACAACGTCAGGATTTCAGATTCTATTTTAAGATTGAAAGCAGAGACGATATTGAAAGAGTAACAACATTAGTCTCTATAGAGAATTTTCGTAATGATACTGTTTGGGCTGTACTACCATACAAGAACAAAGAAATCTTAACCCAACTTGGGTACGAATACTATCAATATGATGAGAGATTACCTGAAAGAAGTGCTGCAGGTACAACAAACTCAATGGCTGAGCTATTAAAGTGGAATATATACCCTACACACGGTCTCTACCTTCAATATATGGAGGAAATAGCAAACAAATATCCTAACCTGTGCAAACTTGTAACTATAGGACAAAGTGTAAACAATAGAGATATAAAGTGTTTAATGATATCTGATAATCCTAATACAGACGAAGATGAACCTGCATTTCTCTACACATCAACAATGCACGGTGATGAGACAGGAGGATATCTGCTGATGTTACGTTATATAGAATATCTTCTTGAAAACTATCAGAAAGATCCGGATATAACTAAACTTATCAATAATACCGAGACATGGATCAATCCTCTATCAAATCCTGATGGCACTTATAGAAATAATGACAATACTGTAAATACAGCATCAAGATATAATGAAAATGGTGCCGATCTTAACAGAAACTTTCCTGACCATATTAAAGGGGATCATCCCGATGGTAATACATGGCAAAAAGAGACTGTATCTATGATGAACTTCATGCAAGAGCATAAGTTTGTTCTTTCTGCAAATTTACACTCAGGAGCAGAGATAGCTAATTATCCACTTGATGGAACTTCTGATGATCACTATGAGAACAATTGGTTTATCCATGTTTGTAAAGCGTATGCTGATACAGTCTTTAAACACTCATCAGGAACTTACTTTACAGATATTCATGAATCAGGTTACACAAATGGGTACGATTGGTACGCATTGTATGGCGGAAGACAGGATTATGCTACAATAAACCTCAAAGGAAAAGAGATTACACTTGAGCTCGACAGAATAAAATTGAGCAAAACATCGTATCTGGAATCTCTCTGGAATTACAACTACCGATCTCTACTCAATTATCACAAAATAATGCTTCAGGCAATAGAGGGTAAGGTTATTGAGGCATACACAAAGCAACCTGTAGCAGATATTGCATACACTCTGTCAAGAAAAGACAACTCCACAGAATATAAAACAAATAGTAAAGGAGAAATATTTACAATTACCGATCAGGCAAACTACAAGCTAACAATAGAGAAGGATGGTTATTTTCCGGCTGTAGTAAAAGGCATAGAACATAGATATGGTGAGAAGACTAATCTGGGCGATATCTACCTAAAAAAAATTCAGATCTTGAATTACAAAAATGAACCAACAACAACATTTAATATAACAACAGAGGAGAATAAAGCAGTGGCATTCACTGCAAAAGCAATGCACATCGACAATAAGATTATAAATATAAACTCTTCTGAATGCTCTGCTGCAGGAAAAATAGAGAAAAGCGGTACAAATACATTAATTTTCCGTCCGGCAAAAGGTTATGTGGGTTCCACAACAATAAATTTAACATTTCAGGAAGCTGACAATACAAATATAGCTGAAACAATAAGTATTAATGTTACAGTAACTACAAAAGATATTATTAAGATTCTCACACCAGAAGGTGATGAGAAAAATATCTATAATCTAACCACTTTAAATACAGATCCAATATCATTCAATACAAACATTATACATGTATACAATAAAGAAATAGAGATTAAAAGTATTGAAGATTCAGAAGCAGGAACACTTACTTATGAAAAAACGGATTCTTATAAATTTACATTTACTCCAAAAAAAGACTATAAAGGTATTGGCAAAATAAAGGTTGTCTTTAACGAGAAAGAGAACAAGTCTATCACAAAAACTCTAATTATTAACATAACTGTAAATGAAAAGAAAGTAAATCCTCCTACAGATATAAAACATAAGAGCATACAGTGTATAATAGATCCTAACCCTACAAAAACTCATATAAATATTAATACAAATACTCCATTTAATAATATACAAATAATATCAATTACAGGTATTGTTGTAAAAAATATAAATACAAGTAATTGTACATCAAAAAATATCGACGTATCTGATTTTAATTCAGGAATATATATTATTAAATTAAAAACGGATAAAAACTTCATCACAAAACAATTTGTGAAACAATAAACAACAATAACATATCTCTTCAAGGAGCAGTGCACTTAATTGTCACTGCTCCTTTTATATACACAATGTTGTAACAGCTACGCTATAAAAACCACTCATAAACAGATAAAAAGCCGTTATAAATTTGTTTACCTATTACATCAAATAATATTTCATTTAACATGTAACTTTCGTACATTTATTATTCATTTAACTTTAGGACATAATGCGTTTTATATATATCACACTTATAATTTGGCTTTTTAACGGTTTTTTTAATATAAATGCACAGAAAAAAATACCGCCACAAAAACCAAAACTTATAATTCAGATTGTTATTAGTAATATGAAGTACGATTACATTAACAAATACTGGGATAATTTTGGTGATAATGGTTTTAAAAAGCTAATAAAAGAGGGAGCTAACTGTAAAAACAATCAGTACAAACATATATATGCACAAAATACTGTTGGTGTTACATCAATAGCATCTGGCACAACACCCTCAAATCATGGTATTGTATCTGAAAACTGGTACAACAGGTTAAAAAACGAAATTACAAACTGCGTAATAGATAAAAAACACTACTCAATAGGTGGTGTTGGTATAAACGGTTCTTATTCTCCTAAGAACATAAGGGTTACAACATTTACAGATGAACTAAGAATGTTCAGTAATTTTGAATCTAAAATATATAGTATATCAGTTGACGCTGGACTATCTGTTCTTTTAGGAGGACATATGGCCAATGCAGCATATTGGTTCGATGACCTTTCTGGCAACTGGATAAGTAACACATATTACATGGAATCTCTTCCGGAATGGGTTAAAGAATTTAATAAACGTGAATACCCTGAGATATATCAAAACCGTGTTTGGACATCTAGCCTTGAAAAGAGCAGATACACTATTAGCAGCATAGACACAAGCAACAAAACATCATTGGTTCCTATTCTGAATTTGAGCAAAACAAAATCGTTAGACGCAAAATACAATGTACTTGTAAACACTCCGTTTGCAAACACTTTTACAAAAGACTTTGCTATAAGCACAATTATTGACGAAGAACTTGGACAGGATGACATTACTGATTATATAGCCATAACATTCTCAGCTTCTAACAAAATAGGAAATAGATACGGATCACTGTCAATAGAAAACGAGGATTGCTTTATTAAACTTGACAGAGACATAGAACACTTTATAAAATTCATCGACGAACAACTTGGTAAAGAAAATGTTCTGTTTGTAGTAACCTCAGATAATGGTATAGCATACAAACCAGAATATCTTAAAAAGATAAATGCTCCCGGAGGATATTTTGAAGCCAACAAAGCAATATCGTTGCTTAAAAGTTATCTGTCATTAACATACGGATCTGGCGATTGGGTAAAATATTATCATAAAAACCAAATATATCTGAATCATGATTTAATATCTGATTCAAAGATTAATCTATCTGACATACAAGATAAAGTTGCAGAATTTATGATTCAATTTGAGGGTATAAATAATGCACTAACAGCAACAAATATAAGAACAGCAAACTACTCAAACGGAACATTTGAGAAAGTTGCAAATAGTTTCTATAGCGAACGATCTGGAGATATAATACTTATACTTGATCCGGGTTGGATAGAATCTGACAATGGCAGCCTGTGCAGTAACTCAGGATATCGTTACGAGACACATGTACCACTTATTTGGTATGGATGGAAAATAAAAAAGACAACCATCTACAAACAAACATCTCCAATAGATATTGCTCCAACACTATCTCTTTTTCTGAATATCTCGGCTCCAAATGCAACATCAGGAAAACCTATATATGATATCCTATAAAACAGATTAAAAATCAATCAATAATCCATGCCACAATACAGTTCTCAATAGTTCTGTATTGCACCATAAAATCAGATTCTCTCCACGAGATAGAGCCGGTTACATTACTATCCGATATAACTGAACATATAAAATCTTCTGAGAAATCCACATCACTCCTGCCCTGATGTTTAAACAGAGCCTCTTTCACACACCAAAGTAAGGTAAGACAAAATCCATCCTGATTACACAGTTGCAACTCTGTTTTATTCAGAAATTTTGGGGCTACTCTGTGTATTCGTGCTGTATTCTGTTCTATATCAACACCAACTCTCTTATCCGACAATATTGCAATAACAAAATTACCACTATGCGAGATAGAGATAAATCTGCTACCATCAACATAAGGTGCACCATTATCTCTGTATTTAATTACAATCTTATTGTCATAAAAAACATTAAGAGCTGCTCTTACCGATAACCACTCTCTACGTCTCTTATCATTTTTAAACGAATTGCAAACAACAACCTCTTTATCTGTTAATTGAGCCAAACGCTCAAGCTCATGAGTATCCTCTATTTGTTTCCAAACTATAAAATCGCAATTACTACCACCCGTGTTAAAACTATATAAAGGCATCAATTACTAAATTTACACGTATTCATTAACTGTTTTATATCCTCCTTCATAAACTCCATAACCGGACGAATTGAATCTATATTAGGGCGCGATGTAAAATACAATGCACCTCTTAAGAAATGTTTAGTTGAATCTGTTAAAACAAATTGAACATTAGATGCAGCATTACCTTCAATTTCATAAAGAATACCATAAACACCACTATCATTATTTGCAAAAGGCGTTTCAAGTATCGACTCTGCTTTTATTGTATGCTTATAGACCATACGTCTGGCATCCTCAAAATAATCAACCGGATTCCCCTCTATCTTCCAGTAACTTAAATATATTACACCTTTTAACTGAGGCACCTCTATATTTATCCAATTCTCAGTATCCTTAACACTCTTAATTACCGAATACTCAGGAATATCAAACACATATGGTAATGAAGAATTTCCTAAAGTTTTATATCCCTTATCTGGTAAATCAATACGTACATACCCGCGCGGTTTAGGAACATAATTATCAGAACCACACCCAAACAATAAAAAAACCAGACACAAAACTACTAATGCTCTCCTCATTATTTAATATCTCTTTTAAAAACCTTTATCATCTTTATTCGTCTATTGTCAACAGACTCTATAGTAAACTCAAATCTATCAAAAGTTATTGCTTCATGTTTAGCAGGCATTTCACCCTTTAACTCAAGAATTAAACCAGCAAGGGTCTCTACATCATTATGTATATTCTCAAACAGAGAGTTATCAACGTCCATCAATTTACAAAAGTCATTTAATAACATCTTTGCCTCAAGCAAATATGTATTCTCATCAAGTATTTTGTACTTATCGGGTTCGTCATCCTCATCGTTAATATCACCCACAATCTCTTCCAGAATATCCTCCATAGTAACTATTCCGGAAGCTCCTCCATACTCATCAACAACCAAAGCCATATGACGTTTTTTCAACTTAAACTCCTGTAACAGATCATTTATTTTTTTAGATTCTGGAACAAAATACGGAGACCTTATAAGATTTTGCCACAAAAACTCATCATCCATTTTAATAAAAGGTAACAAATCTTTTATATACAATACCCCCTTAACATTATCAAATGTGGTATCATAAACAGGCATTCTGGAAAAACCATTCTCTATAATAACAGATTTAACCTTATTATATCCCATACTAACATCCAGAGCCATTACATCCAGCCTTGGTGTCATAACCTCTTTAACATCAATATTACCAAACTTAACAATTCCCTCAAGAATCTCTCTGTCCTCATTAATATCTTCGCCGGTAATATCAAGTGCATGCGATAATTCCCTTATAGATACATTACCATCTGAAGGGTTAAAATACCTGTTAGCAAACGATGCTGACTTTATAAGTACATGACTAAACGGATAAAACATTTTCTGCATAATAAACAGCGGACGCGCCATAATATTAGAGAACAGGATAGGAAAACGTCCGGCATATACCTTCGGTAATATTTCGCCAAATAGCAATAAAATGAATGTTATTATAACAACCTGAAATAAAAAGCCTAATAGAGAATTAGACGAAAAATCTATTAGTTCATTTGTAATATACGACGATAGAATAATTACTCCTACATTAACAAAGTTATTTGATATTAATATAGTTGCAAGCAAACGCTCCGGTTCCGATACCAGTTTTAGAATTAATGTTTTACCTGTACCTTCTGTTATCTTTTGTTTATCTCCTGGCGATAATGAAAAAAATGCCACTTCTGAACCTGAAATAAGTGCTGAGGTAATAAGAAGAAATACCGTTACAACAATACCTACTATTACACCAACACTAATGGGGTTAAAACTAACCCCACTCAGATATTCAGAAAACAAGATTGTTCCCGTTTCCAAATTTATCAGTTTTGTTTAATTAAAATGGTAAATCGTCTGTATCGTCGCCAGAATCATTTACAAATGTCTGTGAATTATCTGCAGGCGTAGCAGATGCCGATGTATCATGAGATGCCGAACTTTCGCTATCACCCCTTTTTCCTAACATCTTCATCTCGTTAACCTGTACCTCAGTAAAATATTTTTTCACACCATCCTTATCATCATATGATCGTGTACGAATTTTTCCTTCTAAATATAGTTGATCACCTTTTTTTACATATTTCTCTACTACCTTAGCTAAACCTCTCCAGATAGTAATATTATGCCACTCAGTATTAGTAATACGCTCACCATTAGCGTTATTATAACTTTCACTTGTAGCAAGAGGGAATCTGGCAACTACAGTATCCTGATCAAGATACTTTATCTCTGGGTCTTTACCCACATTTCCAACTAGTATTACCTTATTAATCATAGTAAATCATTTATTTTTAATGTAAAATTAAAAAAATTAACGGCTTAATCAACACATATAAATAATGTATAAAAAATCTATCTCATAACAGAAAAGCAATAAAGCAGTTACAAAATCAAAAGGTGACCAATATCACTAAACACCACAGAATCAATAATTTTTATTACCAAAACAGTCTTTACACATGCTCCTAAGTTGTTATGTTTAATAAAAAAAAGGAAATAAACAACAATAAAATTATTTTATACTGTTCTCTATTTCAATTTCATAAACTTGAAAAAATTATCGTTTTCCATTTCATTTGTATAAATAATTCATTTATATTTGCACTCCTATTACTAAGAATGAGCTTAATAGAAATTTGTATATTAAATATTTTTAAATATTTCTAAAATGACTAAGGCAGATATTGTTAATGAGATCTCTAAGAACACAGGTATTGAGAAAGTAACTGTTCAGAGAACTGTTGAGGCGTTCATGGAATCAATTAAAGATTCTTTAACAAAAGATAAGAACGTATATTTAAGAGGATTTGGTAGTTTTATTGTTAAAAAGAGAGCTAAGAAGACAGCTAGAAACATCTCTAAAAACACAACTATCATCATTCCTGAACATTTTATTCCTTCGTTTAAACCAGCTAAAACTTTTGTTAGCAAGGTAAAAGCGAACGTTAAAAAATAATTTGGATAAACTTTATTAAAAGAAATAATTATGCCAAGCGGTAAGAAAAGAAAAAGACATAAGATGTCTACGCACAAGCGTAAGAAGCGTCTTAGAAAAAACAGACACAAGAAGAAGAAATAAATACTTTAACTTTGTTGTTCAATAAACCTAAAGCCCATACAATAATGGATTCTTTAGGTTTATTGTATTTAAAATAATATTGAACTTTGAGTAACGAATTAATCATTAACACGACAGCATCGCAGATTGAGATTGCACTTTTAGAAAACGAAGTGCTTATGGAACTTAATCGCGAAAAGAGTAATATTCAGTTTACAGTAGGCGATATATATCTGGGTAAAGTAAAGAAAATTATGCCAGGATTAAATGCTGTTTTTGTTGATGTTGGTTACGAAAAAGATGCTTTCCTGCACTATCTTGACCTTGGTCCGCAATTCCGGTCGTTACATAAATATTACAATCAGGTACTGGACAAAAAGATAAAGACAACCGCTCTGCACAAATTCAAGAATGAGAAAGATATTGACAAAGAGGGTAAGATTAATGATGTAATCTCTCCCGGTCAGACTATTATTGTTCAGATTGCAAAAGAGCCTATATCTACAAAAGGTCCGAGATTAACATCTGAGATATCAATAGCCGGAAGACACATGGTTCTGATACCATTCTACGATAAGGTATCAATATCTCAGAAAATAAAATCTCACGAAGAGAGAAAAAGATTGAAAAATCTTGTTACAAGCATAAAGCCAAAAAACTATGGCGTTATTGTACGTACAGCGGCAGAGAATAAAAAGGTTGCTGTATTAGATGCTGAATTGCGCAGCCTTGTAACTAAATGGGAATCATCGTTCGATAAACTAAAGGTTAAAGATTTACCAAAACTATTTATTAGTGAACTTAACCGTACCTCTGCTATATTAAGAGATATTCTTAATGTGAATTTTAATAATATTCATGTTAATGATCACACAATATACAGAGAGGTTAAAGACTATATTAGTACAATTGCTCCAGAGAAAGAGAAAATTGTAAAATACTATAGCGGAGATGCTCCAATATTTGAGCATTACGGTGTAGAGAAACAGATAAAAGCATCGTTTGGTAAAACAGTATCGTTTAAAAAAGGTGCATACCTTATTATAGAACATACAGAAGCTTTACATGTAATTGATGTTAATAGCGGAAACAGAGCAAAAGCAGGAAAAGATCAGGAGACAAATGCCCTGGAGGTAAACCTTGCTGCTGCTGAAGAGATTGCCAGACAGCTACGCCTTAGAGATATGGGTGGTATTATTGTTGTCGATTTCATTGATATGCAGAATAACGAACATAAACACCTTGTTTATGAAAAGATGAAAGAGGCAATGTCGCAAGACAGAACAAAACACAATATACTTCCGCTTAGTAAGTTCGGGTTAATGCAAATTACACGTCAGAGAGTAAGACCCGAAATGCTAATAAATACAATTGAAAAATGCCCTACCTGCTCTGGTAGCGGAGAGGTTACACCAAGTATTTTAATTGAAGATGAGCTCGAAAATCAGTTCGCCTTCCTTGCTAAGAACCAAAAATCGGGTGGAATTACATTAAAAACGCACCCTTTTATTGCATCTTATCTTACAAAAGGCATCTTCTCTAAACGATTCAAATGGTCAACAAGATACAAGTGTAAGCTTAAGATTAAATCAAGTATGTCATACTCGTTTTTAGAGTACCATTTCTTTGATAAAAATAACGACGAAATTATTCTGTAAAAGATCTGTTTTATTACTGTTTTAACTATTTTTGAGTTTATAAAAAATAAATTCTCAATTGGTAGTTATGGAGTATAAGATATATCTGGCAGGTAAGTTTATTGAAACAGAGAATAAACTTGATGTATACAATTCATATGACAATAGTTTAATTGGTCACACATACCTGGCCAATAAAGATCATGTTGAAGAAGCTATAACAAAGGCAGAAGAAGCATTTAATGCTACATCGCAAATGCCATCTCATCAAAAAGAATCTATCCTTACAGATATATATACAGAACTTAAAACCAACAGAGAAAAAATGGCAACCTTAATTGCCAAAGAGGCTGCAAAACCTATTAAATTTGCTCTGGCCGAGGTTGACAGATCTGTACAAACATTCAAGATTGCAGCAGAAGAGTGTAAACGAATAAACAACGAATACTTCTCTGTTGACTGGACTAAAGCAGGCGAAAATAAAGAGGGTTTTGTTAAATATGTACCTATTGGCCCTGTATCAGGAATATCGCCATTTAATTTTCCGTTAAACCTTACAGCGCATAAAATAGCACCAGCTATTGCCACAGGTAATCCTATTATTCTTAAACCATCAAGCTCTACCCCACTTTCGGTACTGCTTTTGGCAAAAATTATTGATAAAACAGAACTACCAAAAGGAGCTTTCTCTGTGCTGCCATGCAACAGAGAAACAGGAAATATTCTTGTAACCGATAACCGATTTAAGAAACTTACATTCACCGGTTCGCCAGAAGTTGGCTGGGATATGAAAACAAAATGCGGAAGAAAGAAGGTTACTCTTGAACTTGGTGGTAATGCCGCTGCTATAGTTACTCCTACATGCAATATGGAAGATACTATTAAAAAAACAGTATCCGGAGCCTTTGCATATTCCGGACAGGTTTGCATACATCTGCAAAGAATATATGTACACGAATCTGTATTTAATGAATTCACAGATAGATTTATTACAGACGCAAAAAAAATAAAATCAGGATCTCCGCTTGATAATAACACAGATATATCGGCAATGATAGATCTTAAAAATGCAGAGAGAGTAGAGAACTGGATAAACGAGGCAAAAGAAGCCGGAGCTAAAGTGCTATTGGGAGGAAACAGAAACTATACATATGTTGAACCAACAGTAATAACCAACACAACATCAGAAATGAAGGTTAATAACCTGGAGGTTTTTGGTCCTGTTGTCTGCATAGAAAAGTATTCTGATTTTGATACAGCAATAGAAAATGTAAATAATTCAGAATTTGGATTGCAAGCTGGAATTTTCAGCGATAGTATTAACGAAATAAACAGAGCATTTAATAATATAGAGGTTGGAGGATTAATAGTAAATGATGTTCCAACATTCAGAGTTGATCATATGCCATACGGGGGTGTAAAAAGTTCTGGTCTTGGAAGAGAAGGTATAAAATATACCATGAAAGAGATGCTTGAACCCAAACTAATGGTAAGAAATTATAAATAGTTAAACACTGTCGGCATTTTTATCAACAACTCCTTTTTTGGAACGTTTGTATTATTATCTTTGCCTTTTCATAAGTGCGAATAATGATTTTAGAATATATTGTCAGAGGTATTATAATTGGTCTATTGTCATCAATACCCTTAGGCCCCATTGGAGTTCTGTGTATACAGCGAACTATAAATAAAGGACAAAAGAGTGGCTTTGTATCTGGTTTAGGCGCTGCTACAGCCGATACTATATTTGCTGCTATAGCAGGTTTTAGTCTCTCTTTTATAATAAACTTTATTAAAGAACAAGAAGAGATTATTCAAATTGTTGGTGGAATAATAATAATCTTTGTTGGTATAAAAATATTCTATAACAATCCGGTTAAACAGCTAAAACGCAATAAACGGAAAAAAAATAAGGTTATTGAAGACTTCATATCTGTATTCTTTCTTACCCTTTCAAATCCGTTAACACTATTTTTTATACTACCTATATTTGCTACTGTAGGAGGTATCGAAGAAAAAAATGATTTAACACTTACAATATTGGTTCTGGCAGGTGTATTCATTGGCGCATCACTTTGGTGGTTCTCCCTTACATGGTCTGTTAACCGATTCAGAAAAAAGTTCAGACTAAAGCAACTTTGGTGGATTAATAAGTCAACAGGATTAATAATTACACTACTTGGAGTAGCAGCAGTTATTGAAGCTCTTCTATTTAAATAAAATTTACTATTGTCTTAAACGTCATCTTTTTGTATATTTATTATACAACATTGCAAAAAGATTATGTTTACAATTATCAATTTTAGAAATTTCGCATCACGATACTATGGTAAGTATTCTGATAAAAACCACCAGGACTCTTTAAATCGCAGATTATATATTCTTGTATTGGTACCTGTTTTTACAGCAATTCTTATTATGGGAATTGTAAACAATAACATTACAAATACAATAATTGGCGGCAGTTTATTAATAATAGAGATAATTGCTTTCTCTATTGAAAAACTATTAAAGAAGTATCTCCTCTTTATCGGACTTCAATCTGTAATTGTAATACTGCTTAGTTCTACAGTATACTTTACAAGTCTTGAGTCCACTATTCTTCCATTATTGGCATTAACATTCCCAATGCTTACAGTGTTAAACGTAAAAAAAATCAAAGTTTTAACTCTGTTATTAGTGCTATTTATGCTGGCTAATGTAATTCCGGCAACAATTACTCAACAAATAGTAACAACACAATTTTTGTTAATCTCAATTGGCTTTATTTCTGTTGCAATAATTGCTTTCTCTCTCAGAAAAATTGAAAACAAAAAACTTGACAATGCAAACGACAGATTAAGTGAGGTTATGAGAGAGGTTGATTTTAATAATCAGTTTGTAGAAAAGGTATCGCATCAGATACGTACATCGCTAAATAATATTCATGTTATTACTAACATGATAGAGAAAGGTAATCTTGAGCCAAAACAGAAAGAGCTTATTGAGACAATACAATCATCAACCAATAACCTCGTAAATGTGGTTGAGAACCTTACAAAATCTACAAATAACAAACTAAGTTATGACAACTCATTAATATCATCGTTCAGCCTTAAAGAGGTTATAAAAAGCACTATAAAACTTTATACTTCGCAATATTTGAATACCGTAAAATTTAAGATAGGCATAGATAATGAGATACCTGATATGGTAAAATCTGACCCGTTTATTATAAAACAGATAATTCTGAATATAATTGAGACTATACTCAAAAATAAACAGTCTACTACATTTAATATTGCAATTAATGTTAAGCAACTAACCAAAGATAACCGCAACATTAACACTTTTATAGAGATAATATCCGATAAGAGTATAACCATTCCCGTATCGTTAAGAAATAAACTATACGATGAGAATAATACAATCTCATCGGCCGACTATATTGAGTTATTTGATCTCTCATTAACAAATAAAATTGTAAAGAGCTACAGAGGTAAACTGAATATTGCTATAAATCCAAGAAGCGCGGTATTTACATTCACATATCCGTTTGAGATAGATCAAAGAAGCAGAAGCGGTATGGTAAACAGCGATGTTATAACCACTGATATAAAAAATAAGGAGTCTGAGATATCAGAAAAAGCAGCGTTAAAGACATCAAACATACTTCTGGTTGAAGATAACCTGATAAATCAGAAGATTGTTATGCTAAGCCTTAAAAAAGTGGTTAAAAACATTGATATTGCCAATAATGGAAAAGAGGCTCTTGAGAAGTTTGACAAAAATCAGTACGATCTTATATTAATGGATATACAGATGCCTATTATGGATGGTATTGTGGCTACAAAAAAAATAAGAGAGATAGAGAATACAATAGGAACTCACACTCCAATTATTGCTGTAACGGCAAATGCATTATTGGGCGACCGAGAAGCTTGTATTCAGGCAGGAATGGATGATTATATCAGTAAGCCATTTAAGATAGATGTTCTCATAAAAAAGATGTCTAAATATATTGTACACAAAGTAGAGAATGAATCTACAAACAATTAGACATTATATTAATTGTAAATTAGTTATCAGAATATAGTTTTAGATTATAATTTCCGGCTACGGTTAATATTATCTGAAACTATATTTTTGCTGCGTACCAGGAAACATAAGTTGCTAACATCCTAGAATAAAGAATCAGTATTTAATTATAAAGTTGTTCTTAATATCAGAATCATGTTCTGATATTTGTAGTCCTGCCAAGAAAATTAAAATTACAAACAACCCAAAATGCTTTAACACAGAATATTGAGCACACCCATTTCCAAAGAAATGATGATCACGGAAATGGAAATAATTCCTATGGACGTTCTGGTGGTGGTGATGGAACGTATGGCGATAAGAGAATAGCAGTTATGATTTTAGTTATACTAAAGTTGTTGCTCAAGTTTAACAGATATATTAACAGAGAAATTAAATGGTTATCTGTTTAGCTCCTTATCAGAAATATCCTCATTAGCTGAAATATTATCAGGACTATCGTCACTTACTATCTCCTTGCTAAAAACAGGTTTAAAACCAACAGAAAGAACATCATCTACCTGATCGTATCCACATATCCACTCATCAAATGTGCGTACAAACTCTTCCTTCTGTATATCTACAGGTAAACGGTATAACTTCATCAGCAAATGTCGGAATCTGCGATATTTAAATTTCTTACCATGTGGTCCGCCAAACTGATCAACATAACCATCGGTTGACATATAGAATGTATAAGAATCTTTATAGTTTATTATATGTTGTTCAAATTTACTCCTGAAAGCACCTTTCTCATAACCAACAGATCGTCTGGCACCCTTTATCTCCTCTATTAATCCATCCTCTATCTTATATAACGATATATATGCTCCTGAGAACTTTATCTGTTTCTTATCCTTATCAATAATACACAACCCA
This sequence comes from Bacteroidales bacterium UBA6680, assembly GCA_002454955.1. GTDB lineage: Bacteria > Bacteroidota > Bacteroidia > Bacteroidales > UBA6680 > UBA6680. The sequence goes on along the minus strand of DKJY01000019.1, from coordinate 32,423 downwards.
ATATCCATACCCTCTTTCATTGGCGAGCTACCCTTCTTTGCACTAAACAGATTCGACATCTCTTTATGAATCATATTAAGTAATACAGAAGGGTCTGAAACAAAATATTGTTCTATAACCTTTGATATAACCTCATGTGCAATTATTGATACAATAGATCCGGGTACACCATGCCCGGTGCAATCTACTACAGCAAGAACTGTATCACGACCTTTGCTCTGAACATATAAGAAATCGCCACTTACAATATCTCTTGGTTTAAAAAACAGAAACGACTCTGGTATCAGTGCCTTTAGTTTTTGCTCAGAAGAGAACAGAGCCCCCTGAATACTCTCTGCATAACGTAAACTGGATGTAAGATCTCTGTTTTTAATTATAAGTTCTTCGTTTTCCGATTTCAACTCCTCATAAAGTACCCTGCCCTTTCTGGTTACAACAGAGAATTTATAGTGATATACAAGATGTCCCACAAGTCCAACAACAAGTATTATCACAATTGAACTTGTAACAAAAACAAATTTATCATTCAAATCTAATGTAATAGATGCAATATAAAAGAGTTCATTAAACTGTTTGGTCATATTATCAAACAGCATTAACACTCCATTATTGGCAGATATCGGCACAATACTACATAGAAAATCTGCTAAATATTTTAATAAAATAATATACTCTGACATTATACACTTTCTAATACTTACATTAATTTACAAAAAATTAATGTGTATCATCAGCAATTGCAGAGTTATTTTTTACAAGTACCTTAATGTTTTTTGATGGCGACTCAAAATCACTACCCAAATTAAGCTCAGAAGCGTAACTATCTATAGCAGAAATTGTATCATCTGCAGATGTTACAACATTTGGCCAATCGCGTTTAAACCCATCAATAGTGCTACTTTTAAACGTAGCATCTACAAATAACTGATCGGTCGTCTCTTTTATTGTAAAATCGCGTTTAGCATCTATATTAGATAATATAAGCCATGCAAGTATATTGTCAGGCATACTATCGGTCTCAGCATCCAGAACAATCACAAATTTAACATCAGCTGTTACATCAGACGCTACCATATCTGCAATAATATCTTTTGCTGATCTGCCCTTGCTCTTATCAACAGTTATTAAAAGAATAGAGTATCCCAGATTAATATAATCAGAATTCACCTTAACAATACTATCCGATATATGCTTAATCTTATCGGCATCAATCTTATTACCACGCTCATTAATAACAGACTCTCTGTTCTCTTCTGTATATACCTGTGTAAGATCAAAGCACGCCTTACTTCCGTAACCAAAACTATCACTTGAGTGATCTAACACATCTAATGGCCCATACGATACATGAACATCCTTTACGGGCGATACCCGTTCAGAAAACAGTCTAAGCACATCATCTTTACTATAGATATTGGTATCGGCATCAAAAACACACAACAGTTTATTAAACATCATTTGCCCGGCTCCCCATAACGAATTTGCCACCTTTAATGCTTGTCCGGGAAACGATTTGTTTATTGATACCAATGTAAGATTATGTGCTACACCAACTGGAGGAATATACATATCCTCCATCTCTGGCAGCATTGTAAATCTGATAAGGGGCAAGAAAATGCGCTCTGTTGCCTTTGCAATATAAGCATCCTCCTGAGGTGGTATACCAACAATTGTTGCCGGATATACAGCTTTACGCTTATGCGTAATACATGTTACATGAAATCTTGGATACCAATCGGCTAAAGAGTAGAAACCAGTATGATCGCCAAAAGGTCCTTCCCAAATATACTCCTCGGCAGGATCTACATAACCCTCAATCACAAAATCACAATCCTCAGGCACCTCAAGATCATTGGTAATACATTTAACTAACGACACCTTTTTTTTACGTAAAAAACCGGCAAGCATAAACTCATCTACATTATCAGGCATTGGAGCCGTAGCCGAATAGGTATACACAGGATCGCCACCAATTGCAACAGCTACAGGCATTCGTTTACCAGCTTCCTTATACTGATTATAATGCCGTGCACCCACCTTATGACGGTGCCAATGCATTCCTGTAAGATCCTTATCAAATATCTGCATACGATACATACCAACATTCCTTATACCCGATTCAAGATCGCGGGTAATTACCATTGGCAATGTGACAAAACGTCCGCCATCGGCAGGCCAACATTTTAGTACCGGTATCTCAGAAAGATCCGGCTCTCTGTTAATAACCTCCTGACATGCCCCACGTCCGCTTTTATTCTTTGGCATCCATGTAGATACATCATATAGTGTTGGTAATAATCTAAGTTTATCAAATAGTGAATTTGCCGGAGATGTAACCTTCTTTATCAACGACTCTATCTCTTCGCCTATAGATATTACATCTGTACTACTCAACGCCATTGCAATACGCTTATCAGATCCCATTGCATTGGTTAATACAGGAAAATCCGTTCCTGTATTTTCAAACAAAAGAGCTTTACCTCCGCCCTTTTTCTTAGATTCTCTATCGGTTATCTCTGTAATCTCCAGAACAGGATCTACAAAACGTTTAATACGTACCAATTCTCCCTCGTGATCAAGAGCTGTAATAAATTCTGATAAACTTTTATATGCCATAATAAAAAAAATGGGTCGTTAAACTTAACGACCCAAATGTAAATGTTTTATTTGATGAATTTGAAATTCTTGCCTAAATAAGTGGCACTATCACCAAGATACTCTTCAATACGAAGTAATTGATTGTATTTTGCAATCCTATCAGTACGCGATGCAGAACCAGTTTTAATCTGTCCGGCATTAAGAGCAACAGCAAGATCAGCAATTGTTGTATCCTCAGTTTCACCTGAACGGTGGCTGATAATTGCAGTCATACCATTTCTGTTTGCTAATGAAACAGACTCAATTGTCTCTGTAAGTGTACCAATCTGGTTAACTTTAATAAGAATTGAGTTACCACACTCCTTATCTATACCCTCTTGCAGACGCTCAACGTTTGTAACAAACAGGTCGTCACCAACAAGCTGAACCTTATCACCAATTGCCTCAGTAAGAAGTTTCCAACCAGCCCAATCGTCCTCAGCCATACCATCTTCAATAGAGATAATAGGATATTTATCAGTCCAGTCTTTCCAGAATGCAACCATCTGCTCCGGAGTAAGTTTCTCTCCTGTAGACCACTTAAGGTGATAAACATTCTCCTCTGGTACATAGTACTCTGACGATGCAGGGTCAAGAGCAATAAAGATATCCTTACCTGCTTCGTAACCAGCATTCTTAATAGCTTCAAGAACCACACGAACAGCCTCCTCGTTTGACTTAAGGTTTGGTGCAAAACCACCCTCATCTCCAACATTTGTAGAGTGACCTTCTTTCTTAAGAACAGCCTTAAGATTATGGAAAACCTCAGTACCCATTTGTAGTGCTTCACTAAAAGTAGATGCACCAACAGGCATAATCATAAACTCCTGAAAGTCGATACTGTTATCAGCATGTGAACCACCATTAAGGATGTTCATCATTGGTATTGGAAGAATATTAGCGTTAACTCCACCAATATATCTGTATAGGTGCTGTCCTGTTGTTTGTGCAGCAGCGTGTGCCACAGCAAGAGAAACACCTAGCATTGCGTTTGCACCAAGGTTTGCTTTATTAGGAGTACCGTCTAATTTAATAAGAGCCTCGTCAATAGTACGCTGATCGCCAACATACATTCCCTGAAGTTCCTTATTAATTACTGTATTTATATTGTTTACAGCTTTAAGAACACCTTTTCCTAAAAACACATTTTTATCGCCATCACGTAACTCAACAGCCTCATGAACACCAGTAGATGCTCCAGAAGGCACAGCGGCACGTCCAAGAATTCCATCAGTAGTAATTACATCAACCTCTACAGTAGGGTTTCCTCTTGAGTCAAGAATCTGACGGCCAGTAATATTAGCAATTTGCCCCATGATAAATAATTATTTTTAAAATTCTACCAAATTTACAAAAATAAATTCAGGTATAGTGAAAAAAAAAGGGAATAAGCTTGATGGCTTATTCCCCATATTTTTATGTTTGAAAACAAATTAGTCTTCCTTAGTCTCCTCAACCTCTTCTGCTTTTGTTTCAGTAGCAGCTTCAGCAGCAGGAGCGGTAGTTTTCTTTGCACCACCACGACGACTACGCTTCTTAGCTGCAGGCTTAGTTTCCTTAGCAGCAAGCATGTTCTCATTATAATCAACTAATTCAATAATACACATATCTGCGTTGTCACCCAAACGAGTTCCAGTTTTAAGAATACGTGTATATCCACCAGGACGATCAGCCACTTTAGCAGCTACTTCACGGAAAAGCTCCGAAACAGCAAACTTATTTCTTAGGTGGCTAAACACTTCTCTCCTTGAGTGAGTAGAATCATCTTTTGATTTGGTGATCAAAGGCTCAACGAACATTCTAAGAGCTTTTGCTTTTGCAGTGGTAGTTTTGATTCTTTTATGTAGAATCAAAGAACTTGCCATATTAGCCAGCATAGCTTTTCTATGAGCGCTTTTTCTACCTAAGTGATTGAATTTTTTTCTATGTCTCATCTCAGTTATTCCTTGTCTAATTTATATTTACTTATATCCATTCCAAATGTCAAGTTCTTAACTGCAAGAAGTTCGTCAAGTTCAGTAAGAGATTTCTTACCGAAGTTACGGAACTTAAGAAGGTCGTTTTTGTTATACTTAACAAGATCTCCTAAAGTGTCAACGTCTGCAGCTTTAAGACAGTTCAATGCTCTAACAGAAAGATCAAGATCAACAAGTTTAGTTTTCAATAGCTGACGCATATGAAGTACTTCCTCATCAAACTCCTCATTTGCCATCTTCTCATCAGAATCAAGAGAAATTTTCTCATCTGAAAATAACATAAAGTGGTAAATAAGAATCTTAGCTGCCTCTTTAAGAGCATCCTTTGGATGTATAGATCCGTCAGACTCAATTTCAAAGATCAACTTTTCGTAGTCGGTCTTCTGCTCTACACGGTAATTCTCTACAGAATACTTAACATTTTTGATAGGCGTATAAATAGCATCGATTGGAATTACACCAAACTCTGCTTCAACAGATTTATTTTCATCGGCCGGAACATATCCCCTACCCTTGTTTATTGTTAACTCAATCTGAAGTTTAACGTCAGACTCCATTCTACAAATAACATGGTCAGGATTTAGCACTTCAAAACCACTTAGGAATCGATTTAAATCTCCAGCCTTAAACTCTTCCTGGCCACCGATGGTTACAGTAACTCTTTCTGAATCAGACCCCTCAACAATACGCTTAAAACGTATCTGCTTAAGGTTAAGAATAACTGCTGTTACATCTTCAATAACACCAGGAATTGAAGAAAATTCATGCTCAACACCCTCAATTTTAATATTGGTAATCGCGTAACCCTCTAAAGAAGAGAGCAGAATCCTACGTAAAGCATTCCCTATGGTTATACCGTATCCTGGTTCTAACGGACGGAATTCGAATTTACCGAATTGCTCATCGGCCTCTACCATGATTACCTTATCAGGTTTTTGAAATGCTAATATTGCCATAAAATCAATTATTAATATTTTACTTAGAATATAATTCTACGATTAATTGTTCTTTAATATTCTCAGGAATCTCTGATCTCTCAGGAACATTAAGGAACTTACCAGTCATTGTATCTTTATCCCACTCTAACCATGACGATGATGTGTAACGGCTAGTTGATAAAGAATCAGTAATAGCTTCTAGTGATTTTGATTTTTCTCTTACACCAATAATATCACCTGCTTTAACTGTGTATGAAGGTACATTCACAACATTACCATTAACAGTAATGTGTTTGTGCGTTACAAATTGACGTGCTGCAGCGCGTGTAGGAGCAATACCTAAACGATAAACAACATTGTCTAAACGACACTCTAGCATCTGAATTAACACCTCACCTGTAATACCTTTACTACTAGATGCCTTTTTAAACATAGTACGGAATTGCTTCTCTAATACTCCGTATGTATATTTTGCTTTTTGCTTTTCTAAAAGCTGAACCCCGTATTCAGAAACTTTTCTTCTTTTCTTACTAGCTCCGTGTTGTCCTGGAGGATAGTTTTTCTTTTCAAAAGCTTTATCCGAACCGTAAATTGGGTCTCCAAATTTCCTGGCTATTTTCGACTTTGGTCCAATATATCTTGCCATTCTTCCTAATTTTTAAACTACTACTTAATTTAATAATCCCAAATTAAACTCTTCTGCGCTTTGGAGGACGACAACCATTATGTGGCAATGGTGTAACATCAACGATCTCTGTCACTTCAATACCTGCGGTATGAATGGTACGGATGGCTGATTCGCGACCTGATCCCGGGCCTTTAACGAATACTTTTACTTTTCGCAATCCTAAATCGTATGCAACTTTTGCGCAATCTTGGGCTGCCTGCTGAGCCGCATAAGGAGTATTTTTCTTACTACCCCTAAATCCCATCTTCCCAGCTGATGACCATGAAATAACCTGACCACTATTGTTAGTCAATGAAATGATTATGTTATTAAATGATGCATGTATATGCGCCTGACCAGCAGGTTCTATTTTAACAACCTTTTTTCTAGTGTTTGCAGACTTCTTTGCCATAATCTAACTCTTATTTAGTAGCTTTCTTTTTGTTAGCAACAGTTTTTCTCTTACCTTTTCTAGTACGAGCATTATTCTTAGTGCTTTGACCTCTCACAGGTAAACCAACACGGTGTCTAATACCTCTGTAACATCCAATATCCATTAATCGCTTAATGTTCATCTGAATTGAAGAACGAAGTTCTCCTTCTACTTTGATATTTTCGTTGATCTCTTTTCTGATGTTCTTTATGTTCTCATCAGTCCAGTCTTTAACTTTTATGTTAATATCAACACCAGCTGTATCCAATATCTTCTTTGCAGTACTTCTACCAATTCCGAAAATATAGGTCAAAGCTACTTCACCTCTTTTATTTTTTGGTAAATCAACACCAACTATTCTAGCCATAAACTATTAATAATTAAAGTTCAAAGTTAAGTAAATTATCCTTGACGTTGTTTAAACTTCGGATTTTTTTTATTTATAACGTAAATTCTACCTTTACGCTTCACGATTTTACAATCAGCACTACGCTTTTTAACAGATGCTCTTACTTTCATTTTATGTGAATTTTATTTGTATCTAAACGTAATTCTACCTTTAGTTAAATCATACGGAGACATCTCTACTTTAACCTTGTCTCCAGGAAGAATTTTAATATAATGCATACGCATCTTTCCTGAAATATGAGCGGTAATAACGTGCCCATTCTCCAATTCTACTCTGAACATTGCATTTGACAATGCTTCAATAATAGAACCATCTTGCTCAATCGAAGCCTGTTTTGCCATCTTTGTTAATTTAAATTTAATGTTTTTTCAATAAAATCAAATGTGGATAATATCTCACAACTATCCGGTTGAATCAATACTGTTAGCTCGTAGTGTGCTGATGGTTTCCCGTCAGCTGTGCGAATAGTCCAGCCATCGCTATCCTGCTTTATTTTCCGCGAACCTGCGTTTATCATCGGCTCAATGCATATCACAGTTCCGCTTCTCAATTTTCCACCACGTCCCTTGCGCCCATAATTAGGAACCTCAGGCGACTGATGCAGGTTTTTACCTATACCATGCCCAACAAGCTGTTGTACTACAGAAAAACCAGCATTCTCAGCATGATTCTGTATAGCATTACCAACATCCCCTAAACGGTTACCGGTAAATGCCTGTTCAATTCCCAAAAATAGTGACTTTTTTGTTATATCTAAAAGTCTCTGCTTAAAAGCATCTATTTCTCCAACCGCAAACGTGTATGCTGAATCGCCATAAAACCCATTTAAACGGGTTCCGCAATCAACAGAAACAATATCACCCTCACGTAAACAATAATCTGAAGGTATACCATGTACAATCTCATCATTAACAGAAGTACACAAAGTTGCGGGAAATCCGTTATACCCTTTGAAACCCGGTACTGCATCATGATCCCTGATAAACTCCTCTGCTACTTTATCTAGTTGCAAAGTTGTTACTCCGGGCTTTATACATTTAGAAACCTCTGCCAGTGTTTTTGACACCAGCAGAGCGTTTTCTTTTAAATAGATAATATCTTCTTCAGATCTTAAATTCATTTTAATGGCAAATTACATTCCTGATTTACCTTTAATACGTCCAGATTTCATTAATCCATCGTAATGACGCATTAACAAATGGCTCTCTACTTGCTGTAGTGTATCAAGTACAACACCAACAAGAATAAGCAAAGATGTACCCCCAAAGAACTGTGCAAACTGACTGTCTACACCAAACATCATTGCAAATGCAGGCATAATAGCCACAAGAGCAAGGAATATAGATCCTGGTAGTGTAATTCGAGACATGATTGAATCTAAAAACTCAACAGTTTTCTTACCTGGTTTTACGCCAGGAATAAATCCACCATTTCTCTTCATATCATCAGCCATTTGAGTAGGATTGATGGTAATTGCAGTATAAAAATATGTAAAGATTATAATAAGCAAGGCAATAGTCAAGTTATACGCAAACCCTGTATAGTCAGAGAACATTACTCCAATCCATGATGTAGCTTCAAAATTACCTAACATCATTGGGAACATAATAATTGCCTGAGCAAAAATTATAGGCATAACTCCAGCCGCATTTACCTTTAGTGGTATATACTGACGTACTCCACCATATTGCTTATTTCCAACAATACGCTTAGCATACTGCACCGGAACTTTTCTGGTACCCTGTACAAGTAGAATAGATCCTACAAATACAAGGAAAAGAATTAAAATCTCAACTAGGAACATTACTAATCCACCTGTAAGCTCAGTAACTCTCGATGTCCACTCTGCACCAATTGCAAACGGAAGACGAGCGATAATACCTATCATAATGATAAGTGAGATACCATTACCAATACCTTTATCGGTAATTTTTTCACCTAACCACATAACAAACATAGTACCAGCTGTAAGTATCACTACAGATTGTATCTGGAAGAATAATCCGCTCAGAACAAATGCTGATGGTGGTAGCTGTACATGTAAGTTAGCTAAATATGATGGTGCCTGAACAAGTAGGATAATAACAGTCAGATACCTCGTAATTTGATTGATTTTGCGTCTGCCACTCTCACCCTCACGCTGTAAGCGCTGGAAGTAAGGAATAGCAATACCTAATAACTGAACCACAATAGAGGCAGAAATATAAGGCATAATACCCAATGCAAATATTGAGGCATTCGCAAATGCACCTCCCGAGAACATATTTAATAGTCCTAATAAACCATCAGCTGTTTGATCCTGCAGAGCAGTAAGCTGATTTGGGTCTATACCAGGAAGTACAACAAACGAACCCAATCGATAAATAAGTAAAATTCCTAGGGTGTAGAAAATACGATTACGTAATTCCTCGATTTTATAGATATTCTTTATGGTTTCAATTAGCTTCTTCATCAATTTATAGTTTTATGGCTGTTCCTTCTTTAGCTTCAATTGCAGCGATAGCTGACTTAGAGAATGCGTGAGCTGTTACTTCAAGTTTTGAAGTAATTTCACCATTTCCTAAAATCTTAACTAAACCGTTTTTAGAAACCAATCCAGCTTCAACTAAATCTTGAACTCCAATTACAGTAGCACCCTTTTTAGTAGCAAGTGCCTGAACAGCATCAAGGTTGATAGCTTTATACTCTACTCTATTGATGTTTTTGAAACCAAACTTAGGTACTCTACGCTGTAAAGGCATCTGACCACCTTCGAAACCGCGCTTAGTTGAATAACCTGAGCGGGACTTAGCACCGTTCATACCACGAGTAGATGTACCTCCTCGTCCTGAACCTTGTCCACGTCCTACACGCTTATTGTTCCTAACAGATCCTGCAGCCGGTTTTAAGTTACTTAAATTCATATCTTAAAACTTTTTTTATTTTTCAACTCTAACTAAGTGTTTAACTTTATTTACCATTCCCATGATGTTTGGAGTATCCTCCTGCTCAACAGTATGGTTAATATGTCTTAATCCTAAAGCATCAATAGTACGCTTCTGATCTTCAGGACGACCAATCTTGCTTCTAATCTGAGTTATTTTGATCTTAGCCATAATTCTTAATATTATTTATTAAACACTTTATCAAGACTAACCCCTCTTAGCTCAGCAATTGTGCGTGCATCACGTAATTCAAGTAATGCAGCAAAGGTAGCTTTCACAAGGTTATGAGGGTTTGAAGACCCTTTAGATTTTGCCAATACATCAGTTACACCAACGCTCTCTAGTACGGCACGCATAGCACCACCGGCTTTTACTCCGGTACCATGAGAAGCTGGCTTCATGAATACACTAGCACCACCATAACGAGCATACTGCTCGTGAGGGATAGTACCTTTATATATTGGAACTTTAACAAGATTCTTCTTTGCATCTTCGATACCTTTTGCTATAGCAGTGGTAACTTCATTAGCTTTACCAAGACCACAACCTACGATACCATTTTCATTTCCTACAACTACAATAGCTGAGAAACTGAAAGTACGTCCACCTTTTGTTACTTTAGTAACACGCTGAATACTAACTAATTTATCTTTTAGTTCCAGATCGCTTGTCTTTACTTTTCTAATATTTGTCATAATTTCTTAGAATTTAAGTCCACCTTTTCTGGCAGCATCAGCCAATTCTTTAACACGACCATGATACAAGCATCCGTTACGGTCAAAAACTACCTCAGTGATACCAGCTTCTAAGGCAACCTTAGCAGCTTTAGTACCCACTAAACGAGCCTGCTCGCACTTAGTAATACCCTTGTTATCAGCGATCTCTTTATCTAATGAAGAAGCAGAAACTAATGTTTTGCCCTCATCATCGTTGATTATCTGGACGTAAATACCTTTGTTACTTCTGAATACTGACATTCTTGGAGTGCCAGTAGCGCCATATACTTTTTTACGTATACGTCTCTTAATTCTTTCTCTTCTTTGATTTTTCGCTAAAGCCATTTCTTTAATGTTTAAACCTATTTAACATTAGCTGATTTACCAGCTTTACGACGTAATTGCTCACCAACGAAACGAATACCTTTTCCTTTATAAGGCTCAGGCTTACGGAATGAACGAATCTTTGCAGCAACCTGTCCGATCAACTGCTTGTCGCAACTAGTTAAAGTAATAATTGGGTTAGCACGCTTCTCAGTTTTTGCTTCCACTTTTACTTCGTTAGGCAACTGGAAATGGATTTCGTGTGAAAAACCCAGAGCCATTTCCAAGATTTGACCTTTGGCTTCAGCTTTATAACCTACACCTACAACTTCCATCTCGATTTTGTAGCCTTTTGTGACTCCATCTACCATGTTGAATAGTAACGCACGGTATAATCCATGCATTGACTTATGGCGTTTAGATTCTGTAGGTCTTTTTAATACCAATACGTTATCCTCAACGCACACTTCGATATCCGGATCTACCTTCTGGTGCATCTCACCAAGAGGCCCTTTCACGCTCACCACGTTGTCTTTCGCGACATTAACTGTTACTCCGCTAGGTAAGTTTACAGGTAATTTTCCTATCCTTGACATTGAAACTTATTTTTTAATATACGTAACATAAAATTTCACCACCCACGTTTCTACGCTTTGCTTCTTTTCCTGTCATTACTCCTTGTGAAGTTGACATTACAGCTATACCAAGGCCATTAATAACTCTTGGAATATCTTTAGAACCAGCATAACGACGTAAACCTGGCTTACTCACTCTTACAAGCCCTTTAATGGCTGACATCTTATTCTTTGGATGATACTTTAAAGCTATCTTGATAGTACCCTGAGGCTTCTCATCAATAAATTTATAGTTTAAAATATAACCCTGATCAAATAAAATCTGAGTAACAGCCTTTTTGATATTTGAAGCAGGAACATCAACTACGCGGTGTCCAGCCATAATGGCATTTCTAACTCTAGTTAAATAGTCTGCTATTGGATCAGTAACCATTTCTTATTCAATTTAATTATTTTACCAACTTGCTTTCTTAACACCTGGGATAAGACCTGCAGAAGCCATTTCCCTAAAAGTAATCCTACTTAAACCAAACTGACGCATGTATCCTTTTGGTCTTCCGGTTAGTTTACAACGGTTGTGCAAACGAATCGGGTTAGAGTTCTTAGGTAATCTTGCCAATCCCTGGTAATCACCCTCCTCTTTTAGCTTCGCTCTTTTTGCGGCATATTTAGCAACTAACTTCGCACGTTTTACCTCACGTGCTTTCATTGATTCCTTAGCCATAATTAGTTATTCTTTTTATTGTTTTTAAAAGGTAAACCAAATTCACGTAACAAAGCAAACCCCTCTTCATCTGTCTGTGCAGAAGTAACAAAAGTCATCTGTAGTCCTAGGATCTTACTGATCTTATCAATATCAATCTCAGGGAAGATAATTTGCTCAGTAACACCTAAGCTGTAGTTACCTCTACCATCAAATTTCTCACTGATACCTTTAAAGTCACGAATACGAGGAAGAGCAACAGAAATTAATCGCTCAAGAAATTCGTACATACGATCTCTACGCAATGTAACAGTAACACCAATAGGCATTCCCTTACGTAGTTTAAAGTTTGAGATATCTTTCTTAGAAAGAGTTTGAACAGCCTTCTGACCAGCAATTGCAGTAAGCTCGTTCTGAGCTATCTCAATAAGCTTTTTGTCAGCTACACCTTGTCCTAAACCCTGGTTTATAACAATTTTCTCCAAACGAGGTACCTGCATCACTGTCTTATAACTAAATTCTTTAGTTAAAGAGGCAATGACTTCCTCATCATACTTTTTCTTTAGAGTTGGTACATAGCTCATTACTTAATCTCCTCTCCTGATTTTTTAGCGTAACGTACTAATTTGTTATTATCATTTAATCTTCTTCCAATTCTAGTAGCTTTTCCTGATTTAGGATCAACAACGTTCAAATTAGAAATGTGTATAGGAGCCTCTTTCTTAATTATTCCTCCTTGAGGGTTTGCCGCATTAGGTTTTGTATGCTTTGAAACCATATTAACACCTTCTACAATAGCACGCTCTTTGGCAATAAGTACTTCTAATACTTTACCTTGCTGCCCTTTGTACTCACCGGCATTAACAATAACTGTATCCCCCTTTTTAATGTGCAATTTCTTACTCATCGGTTTCTTTTTTATAAATTATAGTACCTCAGGCGCTAAAGATACAATTTTCATGTGACTATCGCGTAATTCACGTGCAACAGGTCCAAAGATACGAGTTCCACGCATCTCGCCAGCTGCATTTAGAAGTACACAAGCATTATCGTCAAAGCGAATGTATGAACCATCAGCACGACGAACCTCCTTTTTAGTACGAACTACAACTGCTTTTGCTACAGTACCTTTTTTTACTTCTCCTGAAGGTAGAGCACTTTTTACAGTAACCACAATCTTATCTCCGATTGTGGCATAGCGTTTACCAGTTCCTCCAAGTACACGTATACACAATACCTCCTTGGCACCACTGTTATCTGCTACTGATAATCTGGATTCTTGCTGTATCATAATTACTTAACTCTTTCGATAATTTCAACTAATCTCCAACGCTTATTTTTACTCAATGGTCGCGTTTCCATTATTTTTACGGTATCACCAATATTGCAAGTATTCTCTTCGTCGTGCGCAACAAATTTTTTAGTTTGATTAACAAACTTACCATATATTGGGTGTTTTTTCTTACGCTTAACAGCTACAACAATAGATTTCTCCATCTTGTTGCTAACAACGATTCCGATACGCTCTTTTCTTAAATTCCTAGTTTCCATTTCAGAATAATCGTTTAATTCCCGTTTAATTGACGTTGACGTAATTCAGTCGCCATTCTTGCAACATTTCTTCTTGTCTCTTTGATTTTCATAGGATTATCAAGCGGAGACACAGCATGATTAAGTTGCATACGAGTCATTAGATTTCTTTCGTTATCTAATTTCTCTTTTAACTCCTTTGTAGTCAACTCTCTAACTTCTGAACTTTTCATGTTTTACTCAATCATTAATTTTCAACATAATCGCGTCTTACGACAAACTTTGTAGTAATAGGCATTTTCTGAGCAGCTAAACGCAATGCTTCTTTTGCCACTTCGTAAGGCACTCCTTCAGCTTCAATTAGAATTCTACCTGGAGTAACTGGAGCAACAAATCCTTCTGGTGAACCTTTTCCCTTACCCATACGCACCTCTGCAGGCTTCTTAGTAATTGGCTTATCAGGGAAAATTCTGATCCATATCTGACCTTCACGCTTCATATAACGAGTAACTGCCTGACGAGCAGCCTCAATTTGTCTACCGGTGATCCAAGATGATTCCAGAGCTTTAATACCGAATGATCCGAATGCAAGTTGATTACCTCTCTGGGCATTTCCTTTCATTCTGCCCTTCTGCATTCTTCTAAATTTCGTTTTTTTCGGCTGTAACATCTTTACTTAATTTTTAAGTCCTATTTTCTTCTTTTCTTAAATCCTTTACCCTTCTGTTGAGTCTTTGCTCCAACATTAGGCGACAAGTCACGCTTACCATAAACCTCGCCATTGCAGATCCATACTTTTACACCGATAACTCCGTATGTTGTATGTGCTTCTGCTAAAGCGTAATCTATATCAGCTCTTAAAGTATGTAAAGGTGTTCTTCCTTCTTTAAATAGTTCAGCACGAGCCATCTCTGCTCCACCCAAACGTCCAGAAACCTGAATTTTTACACCTTCAGCACCCATTCTCATAGTACCTGCTATAGCCATTTTTACAGCACGGCGATAAGAAATACGGCCTTCAAGCTGACGAGCTACGTTATTTGCCACAATAGTAGCATCTAACTCAGGACGCTTAACCTCAAAGATGTTAATTTGAACCTCTTTTGTTGTAAGCTTTTTCAACTCCTCTTTTAGTTTGTCAACCTCTTGACCACCTTTACCAATAATAATACCCGGACGAGCAGTATGTACGGTAACAGTAATAAGCTTTAACGTGCGCTCAATAATAATTCTTGAAACGCTAGCTTTGGCCAAACGAGCCTTTAAGTATTTACGAATCTTATGATCCTCGAACAACTTATCAGCATAGTTATTTCCACCGTACCAGTTAGAATCCCATCCACGGATGATTCCTAATCTGTTCCCTATTGGATTAACTTTTTGTCCCATTTACTATTATTTTGTATCGTTATTAACTAAACTATCTACTACAATAGTCACATGATTAGATCTCTTTCTAATTCTATGTGCTCTACCTTGAGGAGCTGTCTGAAGTCTCTTAGTCATTCTAGCAGAATCAACATAGATCTCTTTAACAACCAAATTACTATCTTCTAATCTAACTCCCTCGTTTTTAGCTTGCCAGTTAGCAACAGCTGACAAAACTAGCTTCTCAACCTTTCTGGAAGCCTCTTTTGAACTGTAACGTAGCAAATCAAGCGCACGATTCACTTCAACGCCACGTACCATGTCTGCCACTAAGCGCATCTTGCGTGGAGAGGTAGGACAGTTACGCAACACAGCGAAGCTTGTCTGCTTCTTCTGTTCCTTTAACTGGTTCGCTCTATTTCTTTTTCTTGCACCCATTGCAAATAATCTATTTTATTTCTCTTAATATTTTATTTTTTCTTACCACCGTGACCTTTAAAAGTACGAGTTGGCGCAAACTCACCTAATTTGTGACCTACCATGTTCTCTGTAACATAAACAGGAATGAACTTATTTCCGTTATGTACAGCAATAGTATGCCCCACAAAGTCAGGAGAGATCATAGAACGACGTGACCAAGACTTGATCACTGATTTCTTGCCCGATTCTGCCATTTCTAGAACTCTCTTTTCTAGCTTAAAATCAATAAACGGACCTTTCTTTAACGAACGACTCATAACTAAATGCTTTTATTCAATTATTTTTTTCTTCTCTCTACGATGTACTTATTAGAAGCCTTCTTAGGATCACGAGTCTTGTATCCTTTAGCAGGTACTCCTGTGCGTGAACGAGGATGCCCTCCTGATGAACGACCTTCACCACCACCCATTGGGTGATCAACCGGGTTCATAGCAACACCTCTAGTTCTTGGACGACGGCCTAACCAACGGCTACGTCCCGCTTTTCCTGAACGCTCTAATGCGTGGTCTGTATTTCCTACAGTTCCAACAGTAGCTTTACAAGTAACAAGTACCATTCTTGTCTCTCCCGAAGGCAACTTGATAATTGCATATTTACCATCACGAGAAGTCAATTGACCATAAGCACCAGCACTACGAGCCATTACAGCTCCCTGTCCCGGACGTAGCTCAATATTATGAACAATTGTACCAAGTGGGATATCAGATAAGAATAGCGCATTTCCTACCTCAGGAGTTGCTTCCTTACCAGACATTACTGTTTGACCAACCTGAAGACCATTTGGAGCAACGATATAACGTTTCTCTCCGTCAGTATATACAAGAAGTGCAATGCGAGCAGTACGGTTTGGATCGTATTCTATGCCTTTAACAACAGCAGTCATGCCGTCTTTATCACGCTTAAAGTCAATTACACGATACCTTCTTTTGTGCCCACCACCCATGTAACGCATGGTCATTTTTCCAGAGTTATTACGTCCTCCGGATTTCTTAATTGGTTCCAAAAGTGATTTCTCAGGTGTGCTTTTAGTAATGCTATCAAACGCACCTATAATTTTATGTCTCTGACCTGGTGTAACAGGTTTTAACTTACGTACAGCCATTTTTCTTAAATATTGCTATAAAAATCAATCTTATCTCCTTCAACTAACGTTACGATTGCTTTTTTAAAGCTGTTAGTCTTTCCGGCAAGAACTCCAGCTTTTGTATAGCGAGTCTTTCTCTTACCTCCATAACGCATAGTATTTACAGCAGTAACAGTAACATCATACATCGCTTCAACTGCTTTTTTGATTTGATGCTTGTCAGCTGTTTTCTCTACTATAAAACCATATCTGTTTAGGCTCTCACCTAGATCCGTTAGCTTCTCAGTAACGATAGGTTTTAATAAAATTTCCATTCTTTATTAATTTTCTAGTTACCTAAAATATTGTTAACCACCTCTAATGAACTCTCTACGAATACAACGCTATTAGCATTAAGTACATCATAAGTAGTTAAATCAGAAGCAGTAACAATATTCATCTTGCGTAAATTACGCGCAGACAAATATATGTTTTTATTTGGTTCTGATAAAACTATTAGAGACTTTTTATCAGCCAATTGCAGGCTTTCTCTAAACTTTATCATATCCTTAGTTTTTGGCGCGTCAAGATTAAAATCTTCAACAATCATGATTGAATCTTGCTTTGCTTTATAAGTTAAAGCTGATTTACGAGCCAAACGCTTAACTTTTTTGTTAAGTTTAAAGCTATAGTCTCTCGGTACTGGACCAAAAATACGTCCACCACCACGGAATAGAGGCGATTTAATGCTACCAGCACGCGCTGTACCAGTACCTTTTTGCCTTTTTAATTTACGTGTACTACCGGTAATCTCATTTCTCTGCTTAGATTTGTGAGTACCCTGACGATTATTGGCCATAAATTGCTTTACATCTAAATAGATGGCATGATCGTTAGGCTCTATGCTGAAAATCTCCTCTTTTAGAGCGATTTTCTTTCCGGTATCTTCTCCTGCGATATTAAATACAGATAGTTCCATTACTTCTCAATGATTAAATATGAACCTTTAGCTCCTGGTAATGATCCCTTAACTAATAACAGATTGTTCTCAGGTATTACTTTAATAACTTTCAAGTTCTCAACCTTAACACGTTTTCCACCAGTACGACCAGCCATTCTCATACCTTTAAATACGCGTGCAGGATAAGATGCTGCACCAATAGATCCTGGTGCTCTTAGTCTGTTGTGCTGACCATGAGTGGTCTGTCCAACTCCACCGAATCCATGACGTTTTACAACACCTTGAAAACCTTTACCTTTTGAAATACCAGTAACATCTACCCATGCTGCTTCGTCAAATATATCAACGCCAACAACATCACCCAACTTAAGATCTGCTTCATAATCAGCATCAAACTCAACTAATTTTCTCTTAGCTGTAGTGTTCGCTTTTTTAAAGTGTCCTAACATTGGTTTTGTAGTGTTCTTCTCTTTTTTGTCATCAAAACCTAACTGGATAGCGCTGTATCCGTCTTTATCAACTGTTTTGATTTGAGTCACAACACAAGGACCAGCCTCAATTACAGTGCATGGTATATTTTTACCCTCGGCACTGAATACGGATGTCATTCCGACTTTTTTTCCAATAATTCCAGGCATTTTTCCTAAATCTTTACTTAATTATCAAACTTTAATTTCTACTTCTACCCCACTAGGCAACTCTAATTTCATCAATGCATCGATGGTTTTTGGAGTAGAACTGTAAATGTCCAATAAGCGCTTAAAAGAGCTTAACTGGAACTGCTCGCGCGATTTCTTGTTAACGAATGTCGAACGAAGTACTGTGAAAACTTTACGGTGTGTAGGAAGAGGAATTGGTCCACTTACACTTGCACCTGTAGCTTTTACAGTCTTAACGATTTTTTCCGCCGACTTGTCTACCAAGTTGTGATCGTACGATTTTAACTTAATTCTAATTTTTTGGCTCATCGTTTACCTCTTAGTTATTTATTTTTTAATCCGTTTACTTCTTCAATAACCTCAGTAGCTAAGCCTTTTGGAACCTCCTCAAAGTGTGAAAATTCCATTGAGCTTGTAGCACGACCTGAAGTAATAGTACGAAGAGCTGTTACATACCCGAACTGCTCTGCTAAAGGTACTTTAGCTTTTACAACACGAGCTCCGGCTTTACTATCCATACTCTGTACCTGTCCACGACGCTTGTTAAAGTCAGCGATTACATCACCCATACTCTCTTCTGGAGTAACAACCTCAACTGTCATGATAGGCTCAAGTAGAACTGGATTTGCCTTTGGTATAGCATTACGGAACGCCATTTTAGCAGCTAATTCAAACGATAACTGATCAGAGTCAACCGGGTGGAATGAACCATCAACAAGTGTTACCTTAAGACTGTCTACGTTAAATCCGGCAAGAACACCATTTAACATTGCCTCTTTGAAACCTTTCTCTACTGAAGGAATAAATTCTTTAGGTATGTTACCACCCTTAACTTCATTAACAAACTGAAGTCCTTCTTTTCCTTCGTCAGCTGGCTCAATTTTAACAATGATATCAGCAAACTTACCACGTCCACCACTCTGCTTCTTAAATACCTCACGGTGCTCAACAAAACCAGTGATAGCCTCTTTATAAGTAACCTGTGGTTTACCCTGATTACACTCTACTTTAAACTCACGTCTAAGACGGTCAATAATAATGTCAAGGTGAAGCTCACCCATACCACTAATTACTGTCTGTCCTGTAGCATCGTCTGTTTTAACTGTAAATGTAGGATCCTCCTCAGCAAGTTTTGACAAACCAGTACCTAGCTTATCAAGATCTTTCTGAGACTTAGGCTCAACCGCAATACCGATAACAGGATCTGGAAAATCCATTGATTCAAGAACAATAGGATTAGTCTGATCACAAAGAGTATCTCCTGTACGGATATCTTTAAATCCAACAGCAGCACAGATATCTCCTGCCTCAATTACCTCTTTTGGATTCTGCTTATTAGCATGCATCTGGTAAAGACGTGAAATTCTCTCTTTGTTATTGCTTCTTGTATTGAATACATACGATCCTGCATCAATCTTACCTGAGTAAATACGAACAAATGCTAAACGACCTACGAATGGGTCTGTAGCAATTTTAAATGCCAAAGCAGCTAATGGCTCTGTAGCGTCTGGCTTGCGTACTACTTCCTCGTCAGTTTTTGGGTTGATTCCTGTAATATCATCAACATCAACCGGACTAGGTAGGTAAGTTACAACAGCATCAAGAAGAGTTTGAACTCCTTTATTCTTAAATGCAGAACCACAAAGCATTGGAACAATAGACATGTCAATTGTAGCTTTACGGATAGCTGCATATGCTTCTTCTGCAGTAATGCTCTCTGGATCTTCAAAGTACTTTTCAAGCAATGCCTCATCATACTCAGCTACGCTCTCAAATAACTTCTCTCTCCACTCAGCAACCTCATCTGCCATCTCAGCAGGTACATCAACATACTCAAATGTTGATCCCATTTTCTCATCATCGTGCCAGATAATACCTTTATTTAAGATAAGATCTACAACACCTTTCAACTCTGCTTCTCTACCAATTGGCAACTGCAGAGGCACCGGATTAGCACCTAATTGCTCCTTAACCTGCGAAACAACGCTAAGGAAATCGGCACCAGAGCGGTCCATCTTGTTAACAAATCCAATTCTTGGTACATTGTATTTGTTAGCTTGTCTCCAAACTGTCTCTGACTGAGGCTCAACACCACCAACTCCACAGAAAACAGCTACTGCACCGTCTAATATTCTCAGTGAACGCTCTACCTCTACGGTGAAATCCACGTGACCCGGAGTGTCAATGATGTTAACCTTATACTCCTGGTTTTCATATTTCCAGAAAGTAGTAGTTGCAGCAGACGTAATGGTAATACCGCGCTCTTGCTCTTGCTCCATCCAGTCCATTGTAGCTGCACCATCATGCACCTCTCCAATACGGTGAGTCATACCAGTGTAAAACAAAATACGTTCTGTAGTAGTTGTCTTACCTGCATCGATATGCGCCATGATACCGATGTTTCTGGTAAATTTCAAATCTCTTGTCTTAGCCATTTTTAATCCTACTAAATTGTGGTTAAATTAAAATCTAAAATGAGCAAATGCTTTGTTGGCTTCAGCCATACGATGCATATCCTCTTTACGCTTGAAGGCACCACCCTCTTCATTGTAAGCAGCAATTACTTCAGCACCCAACTTCTCGCTCATTGATTTTCCGGCACGCTTACGAGCAAACAGAATCATGTACTTTATACTTAAAGACACTTTTCTTTCCGGACGAACTTCCATTGGCACCTGAAATGTAGCACCCCCCACACGGCGACTTTTAACCTCAACCTGTGGAGTAACATTTTCTAGAGCTTTCTTCCATATCTCTAGTGGAGTCTTATCAGAATCTTTCATTCTTTCCCCTACAAGTTCCATTGTATCATAAAAAATCTTGTAGGCCAAACTCTTCTTTCCATCAACCATTAAGTCATTAACGAATCTTGTAACCAAAACATCATTAAATTTCGGATCTGGTAACAAAATCCTCTTCTTAGGCTTTGACTTTCTCATTGCTTCTTAAAGATATTATTAATTAATTACTTCTTTGGACGTTTAGCACCGTACTTCGAACGACGTTGCTTACGACCTTCCACTCCTGATGCATCTAATGCACCGCGAACAAGGTGGTATCTTACTCCAGGTAAATCCTTTACCCTTCCACCACGGACAAGCACTATTGAGTGTTCCTGTAAGTTGTGACCCTCTCCCGGAATATAGGCATTAATTTCCTTTCCGTTTGTTAACCTTACACGAGCTACTTTACGCATAGCCGAGTTAGGTTTCTTTGGAGTAGTAGTGTACACTCTAACACAAACTCCACGTCTTTGAGGACATGAATCTAGTGCCGGAGACTTACTTTTCTCAACAATCTTGCTTCTTCCTTTTTTTACTAACTGCTGAATTGTAGGCATATAAATACTACATTTAAATATTGAAATATAATTACAATTTTGGTTCGCAAAGGTATGTTTTTTTTTAAGAAAGAACAAAGATTACTCTTTTTTTCTCATTTTATGTGATTTACACCGCAATCCCACCTCTTTTTCAACCCTCAGCAGAGAGGTAAAATCACCTTAAATCGGCAAATTTTGGAGTTATCACAACTGCCTTTGACCAAAAGCGTTGCGAATTTACATATTATTTACGACAATCCACCCTATTTATATAACAAAAACGGCTCTTTTTATAAAAAAAGTCTCTCTCATTTATCTTGATTTATTGTACATTATAAATTCAGATTATAACAAACCGCAGCCTCGTACAACAATCCAATCAATGTTATGATATCTCATCAGGAATTTTAGGTTTTATATAAGGTTTCACTGCATATTCATACGGTTAAAATTGCAAATAATAAAAATATTACTACATTTATACCCGCTCCAAAAAAACCAAGGAGAAACCAATTTAAAATACAACTAATAAATTTCTTTCAATTATGAAGAATTACAAAACTAATGAGATCAAAAACATTGCACTTCTCGGTAGCGCAGGTTCTGGAAAAACCACGCTTGCCGAGACTATGATGTTTGAAGGTGGTGTGATAGACCGCCGTGGAGATGTAGCTAGTAACAACACTGTTTCTGACTATCATAAAATTGAACACCAATATCAGAGTTCAATATACTCAACAGTGTTGTATACTGAGTTCATGAATAAAAAGCTTAACATACTTGACACTCCTGGGTCTGATGACTTTGTTGGTGGTGTAATTACCGGAATGAGAGCAACTGATACATCTGTAATGCTTATTAACGCACAGCATGGTGTTGAGGTTGGAACCGAAATATTAAGCAGATATTGCGAGGCTCGTAAGAAGCCTGTTATTTTTGCTATTAATCAACTTGATAGTGAGAAAGCAAATTTTGAAAATTCAACAGAATCACTTAAATCCCGATTCGGAAATAATAAAGTTGTACTTGTACAGTACCCTATTAATATAGGAGAGAATTTTGACGCTATTATTGATGTGCTTCTTATGAAGATGTACAAATTTAAAGGAGAAAATGGAGAGCGCGAAATTCTAGATATACCAGAGGAAGAAAAAGAGAGAGCAGAAGAGCTCCACAATATATTAGTAGAATCAGCAGCAGAGAATGATGAAGATCTTATGGAGTTGTACTTTGATAAAGGTACTCTTAATGAAGATGAGATGAGAAAAGGTATTGCAGCAGGTATGTCTGCACGATCACTTTTCCCTGTATTCTGTATCTCAGCGCAAAAAGATATGGGTGTAAAACGCCTTATGGAGTTTATTATAAATGTTGCTCCATATCCAAATGAGGTTATTTTACCATCGGCAGAGAATGGCACAGAGGTAAAATGCGACGCTGACGGACCTGTATCGCTATTTATATTTAAGACCTCTATTGAGGAGCACGTTGGTGAGATTAACTACTTTAAGGTACGTTCAGGTACCATTAAAGAGGGAATGGATCTTTTAAATTCTAATAATCAAACCAAAGAGCGTTTATCGCAATTATATATAGTTGCTGGTAAAAACAGAGAGAAAGTAACACAACTTGAAGCAGGTGATATAGGTGCTGCTGTTAAGTTAAAAAATACAAAGACTAACCATACCCTTAATGATCCGGGTAATGAGTGGAAATATGGATCGATAAAGTATCCTGAGCCAAAATACAGAACAGCTATTAAGCCAAAATCAGAAGGAGATGAGGAGAGACTTGGTGAGGCTCTTAATAAGATTCACGAAGAGGATCCAACTATAAAAATTGAGTACTCAAAAGAGCTTAAGCAAATTATTGTTTCAGGTCAGGGAGAGCACCACCTAAATATTATGAAGTGGCGTCTTGAGCACGAGTTTAAACTTGAGATAGAGTTTATTTCTCCTAAGATTCCATATCGTGAAACAATTACTAAAATATCTCAATCATCGTATCGTCATAAAAAGCAATCTGGTGGTGCCGGACAGTTTGGTGAAGTGCATATGATTGTTGAGCCATATCATGAAGGTATGCCTGCTCCAACCTCTTTTAAGATTAACGGACAGGAATTTAAAATGAACGTTAGAGGAGAAGAGACTGTTGAATTACCTTGGGGTGGTAAACTTATTTTCTACAACTGTATTGTTGGTGGTGTTATAGATACCAGATTCCTTCCGGCTGTACTTAAAGGTATAATGGAGAAAATGGAACAAGGACCACTTACTGGTAGTTATGCACGTGATATAAGAGTGTCACTATATGACGGTAAGATGCACCCTGTTGACTCAAACGAGATATCATTTAAGCTTGCCGGACGTAATGCATTTAAAGATGCTTTTAGAGAGGCTGGTCCGAAGATTATGGAGCCAATATATGATGTTGAGGTTCTTGTACCTGCAGATTGCATGGGTGACGTAATGAGTGATCTTCAGACACGTAGAGCTATTGTTCAGGGAATGTCTAGCGAAAAAGGATTTGAGGTATTAAAAGCTAAGGTACCTTTAGCTGAAATGAACAGATACTCAACATCTTTAAGTTCACTTACAGGAGGTAGAGCAACATATTCTATGAAGTATGCAGAGTACATGCAGGTACCTGGCGATGTTCAGGAGAAGTTACTTGCTGCATATGTTGATGAATCAGACGAATAACTTAGATATATTAACTTAATTAAGGGTACTGTTTATGGCAGTACCCTTTTTTATTATATAGGGCAAATTAATCTTCAGCTTCATAGCAATAGATACATAAACCTTAACACCTTTTTATCACCAATAATAAAAAAAGCAAAATAATTGTGCATCATTATTAAAACTGTTCGTCATAGCTATGTGTAGATCTAATATTTATTAGATACATATTAACAATATAAAGAGGTTATTATAAAACAACATAACTATAGTAGCTGTTAATAATTACCCGGAACATAAAGAACAGTTAAATAATGAGAATATTTAGTAATAAGATATATGTACTTAGTCCTAACATGCTGTTGCTGTTAAAGCTTGCAATGCCAATAATAGGATCATCGCTATTAATAATGGCATTTAATATAACAGATATGATATGGGTTGGTAAACTGGGTAGCAATGCTGTTGCAGCTGTTGGTACAGCCGGATTCTTTATAAACCTTAGCTGGGCATTATCATCGTTGGTTGTAATGGGTAGCAGTGTAAAGATATCGCATATGATAGGTGCCAAAGATATGGTCAAGTCTGGTAAGTATGCATCAAACGGCCTCATCGGAGTAGCTATAATGTCTGTAATATACAGCTCGTTTTTATACATTACAGCACCACAACTAATAGGATTCTTTGCTCTCGATTCGCAAGAGGTTATAGATATGTCTGTATCTTATCTGCGTATTAGTGCATTTGGTGTAGTAATAAATATGATAAACATACTACTCATTGGTATTATTAATGCACACGGGTCAACAAAGCTATCATTCAAATTAAGCTTTATTGGCACCTTAACAAATATTATACTCGATCCTCTGTTTATATTCTATTTTAAACTGGGTATTGACGGAGCTGCAATAGCAAGTATTATTGCACATACTTTAACTCTATCATTATTCACTATACACATAAGAAAAAACCGTGGTAAATATTTTGGCAAAATTAAGCTAATATTTAATAACCTTAAGGAACAGCTAAAGATTGGATTACCAACATCTGTACAGCGGGTATCATTTATTCTTATATCAATAGTACTTGCGCGTATTATTGCAGAGTGGGGACATGTGGCAATAGCAGTTCAGAAGATTGGTGTGCAGATAGAGTCTATTACATTTATGCTCACCGGAGGACTTACACAGGCCATGACTATTGCTGTTGGTCAGCAGTTTGGTGCCGAAAACTACAACAAAATTAAAGGGATATATCGCGAAGGATTAAAGTTATCAATAGCAATTGGTATGGTAACCACAACAATATTCTTGGTAGTACCGGATATATTGTTCAAGGTATTTGTTAACGAAACAGAGACAATTACCATGGGAGCAAATTATCTGCGTATACTTGCAATATCACAAATATTTATGTGCCTTGAGATGATTACAGCAGGTGCATTTAACGGATTAGGAAGAACAGACATAACTGCTAAGGTGAGTGTTATATTTACCGGATTAAGAATACCTATGGCATACCTGCTTGCACTATACACAATACTGGAACTTAATGGTGTCTGGTTTAGTATAACCATAAGCAGCATATTTAAAGGTATTATACTATTTTTACTATTCAGAAGTATCTTCAGAAAAGTAATAAACAGACAAAAGACGCTTTAATTATTAACAACAGTTGAACAAGATTTTTTTGCAGATTAACTAAGCACAAAGATGATTATTATGCCAGTTACATCTGACCATTGAAAAGAAAAATAAACAGATGAAAAGTACAACATATAACAACTATTTAAACAACCTGTCAGATATTCTTAAGAAGAACAGTTTTGGCAATCTTCTGAAAGAGGGGCTTTTTGGTATTGAGAAAGAGAATGTGAGAGTTGATACTGACGGAAAATTATCAATGACTCCGCACAATGTGTTGTTGGGTAATAAAGAGACAAACCCATATATCACAACCGATTTTTCCGATTCGCAGGTTGAGATGATTACGCCTCCACTACCATCAATTAATGAGGTACATGGCTTTATTGAGACTATTCATGATATTATTACCGACAGTATTGGCAACGAGCTGTTGTGGCCGCAATCTACACCACCAATACTACCCGACGAAAATGAGATACCTATTGCCAAATATGGCAAAGAGAAGATAAAAAATGAGATTTACAGAGAAGATCTGGCAAAAAAGTATGGTAAAAAGAGACAGATGATATCAGGTCTGCACTTTAACTATAGTATTACAGACCGATTTATTACTCAGTTGCAGAGCAAACATTTTAATGATGTAACAAAACAGCAATTAACAAACGATTTATACCTGCGTATTACGCGTAACTTTATGCGATACCGATGGTTTATTGTATGGCTGTTCGGTCAGTCGCCAACATCGCACGATACACTTGTTGTTAAATCGCTACAAACAGGCGAAGATAAAAAACTACAGTGTAACAAAGGTGTAAGTACACGTACATCGCCACACGGATACAGAAACAAAAAAGACTATTATATAGACTACACCTCGCTTGAGACATTTAAACAGTCTATAAAAGATCTTGTTGATGCTGGTGAGTTACAGTTTGACAAAGAACTATATCTGCCAATACGAATTAAGTTCGATCAGCAAGAGGAGATATCACATCTTGAGGTACGTATCCTTGATCTTGATCCGTATGAGAAATCTGGTGTATCAAAAGTTACACTACACTTTCTGCATATTTTCCTTATGTACTGTCTGCTAAAAGATGAAAACAGTGCTTTCTCTGAAGAGGAGCAACTCACATCTACAAAAAATCAGGATCTGATATCGTGCTTTGGAATGGATGCCAATACAAAGCTTATGGCTAACTCTCCTATTACACCAGATCAATGGTCAGCACATATAATGAACGATATAGAAGCTACCCTTAATCAGTTAAATATAATATCTGACAGCGAGTATGCTCAGGCTATGAATATTGCATATAATATTAGTAAAGAGCATAACAAAAGCAGGGTATTCAGATTAAAGAAGGAGATTGAGGAACAGGGATTCATAAATTTCCATCTTAATAAAGCTCTGATATATAAAAACGAGAGTACACAAAAAGCCTATCGTTTTCATGGTTTTGAGGATATGGAATTATCAACACAACTATTAATGAAAGCTGCCATACGCAGAGGCATTACAATAAATATTCTAGACAGAAAAGAGAATTTTATATCGCTGCAAAAAGGCGATAAGAAAGAGTATATTATGCAGGCTACCAGAACATCGCTTGATCCGTATAACTCTGTTCTGATGATGGAGAACAAGGTTGTTACAAAAAAGGTGTTAAAGGAGTTTAATATTAATGTACCAGACGGTAATGAATATGATAATGCCGACATTGCTAAAAGCGATTATATATTCTTTAGAAACAGACCAATTGTTGTTAAACCTAAATCAACCAACTTTGGCATTGGCATAACAATATTAAAAGAGAACGATAGTAAAGAGCTTTATGAGCGTGCTGTTGAGATGGCCTTTGAAAACGAAGATTCTATACTTATTGAGGAGTTTATTCCGGGCAAAGAGTTCAGAATATTTGTTATAAACAATAAGGTTGTTGGAATACTGCATCGTGTACCTGCAAATGTTTGCGGCGATGGAAAAAGTACAATAGAACAGCTTATAGATATTAAGAACAACGATCCTATAAGAGGTAAAGGTTATAAAACACCGCTTGAGAAAATTGCCAAAGGAGAGGCCGAAGAGATATTTCTAAAAACACAAGGTTTAGATTTTAACTATATACCAGAAAAAGACGAAGTGGTATATCTGAGAGAAAACTCAAACGTTAGTACAGGAGGCGATAGTATTGACTATACCGATGATGTACATATTAGTTATAAACAGATTGCTGAACAGGCTTCAAAAGCTCTGAATGTAAATATTACCGGTCTTGATATGATAATTAAAGATCATACTGTTCCTGCAACAGCCGATAATCATTCAATTATAGAGATGAACTTTAACCCGGCAATACATATACATTGTTACCCTTTTGTTGGTAAAAACAGATATCTGAATGAGAAGATTCTGGATGCTTTAGGTTTTGAGAATGACTAATATACCAATTCAGCCTCTTATTTATTATGTATTGTAATAAGAGGCTGGTATCTTATCATTAAACTTTAAATACTCTGTAACAGCTCCAATATTCTGTCAATACCTCTCTTCTCTCCACGAGATTTAACCTTCTCAGCAATTGCTATTGGGTCTCTACCAAATTTGTCTCTTATTTTTATATTGGCGCCACTCTCTATTAACAGTTTTGTTTGATCTAATTACTTAGCTGTTAACCTCAATCTTATGAAGATAACAAATAAAATATGCAAAAGAATAGTTAATATCTATTGCACTATTTGCGAATGGTAGTAATATATTAATGAAACGATGCTTTGGCTTTGTAAAAGGTTTATCATTTACAATATATACACCTATATTTGAAAACTAATAGAGTTAGTTTATGGACAAAGAGATAAATGAGTACTATTTACCTTTGCTGAAGTATATCAGTAAAAGGGTTAAAAACAGACACGATGCAGAAGATCTTACGCAAGATGTATTTTACAAATTATCTGTTGCTGATAAATCGGACATTGGTAATCTGAAGAGCTGGATATATACAATAGCACGCAATAGTATTATTGACTACTATAGAACAAAAAAAGATAACACAACCACATTAGACGATACATATATAAGTGATAACTCAACACCTGAAGCATATGATATTGCTGAATTAGGACGGTGTATAGTTCCATTTATTGAGAAATTGCCAGAGGATTACAAAACAGTTATTACACTGTCTGAACTGGAAGGGATTCCACAAAAAGATATTGCAAATATCTTGAATCTGAACTATACCACTGTACGCTCCAGAGTGCAACGAGGCAGAGCTAAACTAAAAAAGATGTTTACCAACTGTTGCTCATTTAAATTTGACGAGAAGAGAAACAGACATATACTATCTGCTAAACCTAAAAAGAGATAGCTGACCTATATCTTATAACCTAAAACTACATACTGTCTATCCAAATCCTTTTGCAGATAAACTTATCCATAATTTGTTGTGCCGCTTCATTATCAATTGCCATATTGTTAACCACAACCTCTACCCTCTTTTTACCTCTTCCCTGATTCTCTACAAATATCCGGTCTACCGCAATATATTGTACATTCTCATCTTTATGATAGAACAGGTGTATTTTAGAGTATCTTATGCCCTCGCCACCACTAAGGTCTTTAATTGCCAACAGAGCATCGTCTTTAAGTTCATTAACAAACTTATTTACAGCTACAATTGGTTCAAAATCGTCATATAGGGTATATTTAGGGTACCACTTACCTAGTAATTCTGAGAACGGAGCAGGCTTTAATCTGAGCATAGATATTATTGGTAATCCAACAATAATAATCGCTTCTGCAATCCATATTAATGTAAGCATAAAACCTTTAAATGTTATCCCCATTGCAGACCACGAACCATAATGGTTAATATCTGCTATTGCCTTTATAAAATTATCAGGATAGGTAATCCAGTGCAGATTAATAAGAAACTCCTGAAGCGTTGGAAAGCCATTCTGAAACAGTAGCAATATAAATGCACTCCACTGAAAATACATTGCAAACAATCCTATAATCAACCCAACTATTAATCTGCTACGTCGGTTTCTGTTATTGGTAATTTTAACTAATATCCTGACTATATATCCCAATATTATACCAAAACCAAAGGTTAACAGAATATTTACATATATAATTGGCATTGCATAAGTTACCAATGAATAAAGATAACCAAGAAAAAGCGATAAAATAATGCCAATACCTACAGATACAATTAAACCAAGACGGTTTACCTTCATAGACTCTTTATAAAACACGCTATTACTATCCATGTCAACTTAAATTTAGGGTTTATTATTTGTTTAGCTGATATCTCTTACATTCATAAATACCGTGCACAATTATAACAAAAAGTTGTATAAACCGTACTATACATATACCTAATAATAATGGTTTTAATATGTTGGCAATATTATTAAAATATAGTTTATATACTGATTAACAACAAGTAGCTACAGATTTCATATGATTTTAGATATACAGAATATACATATAGCTACGCCTTAAGTAGATTCTTTACATCAAGAATTATGTTTATCTGCAACCAGATAGCATTCATATAATTACAAATCATGTGTAGCCAGAGCTTTGGTACATTTGTTATATAACAAATAGTGTTTAGCCATAAAACAGGTACATTTTAAAATATTGAATGTATCTACCCTACAGCTATATCATATTATTCAGATAAAATATCTACCTACATTTTTTAATAATAATATTCAACAAAACTAAAATTTAGTAGATACACTCCTAAAATATATACCATTTGTATAACCAAGTATTTTGTGATTTAATATCCTTTATATGCATTTTTGAGGGTCATATTCAGAATTTACTCTTCAAGAGTAAGAAAAATCAAATAGAGAGCTATCTCAGATCAGCCATAAGTCGACACATTGTTATCACACTGATTACTAACCATTAAGATATATTTTTTAGTTCTAAAAATTTGATATGACCAGTTATATTACATAACTTATGTTATATAAACTTTTTAAAATTAGCGACATGGCTATACTTATAACACCTACTAGCGATAATTATAGATTATCATTTATAACAAAAACGGTTGCCACTTATGAAAAAGACTCTGTGCACAACTTAAATTATATAAGTCAGGAGACAATAGACAGAGTAAAGCTTATAACCCCAGAGTTTGAAACACAGATTAACAGTGTAAAGTCTAATTTAACCAACAGATCGAAACAGGTTGATGAAAAGAACAGTGCTGTAAATCTGTTACAGATATATATCAGAGATATGTGGAGCTCTGTGAGAAGAAAAGTTGTACGTGAAAATCTTCCTGCACAGTTACTAATGAATTATAGTATTAATCTGGATGGATCAATAAAGAAGAATCTGACTGGTGGTACTATTTTAACAGTTGCCGCACAGATGATAGAGGGAGACAAAAAAGCTGTTGCAGATGGTTACAATCCTATATCAAACCCATCGGCAGAAGAGTTAGAGAATGTTCTTGAGGCTGCAAAAAAAGAGACAGCCGACGTTTCTGAGGCAGACAGAAGCTATGATAAGGAGCAAGATAAACTCAGCACAATAAGAGCCGAAATTGACGACATTATTGATGATATAATTGCTGAGTTAAAATTCAACCTCAGAAAGATGGACTCATCAAGTAAACGCAGAATAATGCGCAGCTACGGAGCAGAATACAAATACCAACCAGGAGAACCTAATAATTAATAGGTATTCATAAATGTTCGTTTTAGTTCTCCCTGACTTATGCAAATAGGTTGGGGAGTTTTTTATTGCTAAAAAATAATCTTTTGAACTATAGAATTTCAGATTAGAGACTATATCACCAGAATCATATTATCTTTACCTATGCTCTGTTTTTGATAAAGGTTTTAACTTAATCAAATCGCCTTTGTATATCAGTTATATGAATATTCATTAATGAGACAAACCAATTCAGTTGTTTTTAGTTTATTTATCACTTATTTTGCAAAATGCTGGTACATTTTAATAGTTAGATTATCGTATACCAAGCAATATTATTCTTAGAATATGGAATACTATATTTTTAAAACAAAGGTTGAGCAATTAATTGAAGAGAGAAAAAAACTTCATTCAAATGATAATTTAAGAACTTATAAGTATTGGGAAAGACTTTCTGATTTTATGGGCTCTGATGAAATAAAAACTATTAAATTCCTTAATGAATGTGATGCTGATACAGCAGGTTGGATTAGTGAAATATTCGATGATCTTTCCAAAAGATTCAGATCTGAAAATATAATCACTGCTCTTGACAATCTAGACAAAAAATTTCCTGATCTAAATTTAACCAGTTTTGTAGATGATGCTCGTAGTTTTTTATAAAATTACCGGACTACATCTACGAATATAGTTCCTTTTTATCTATTAACCTGAGTTCGAAATAA
>DKJY01000039.1 GCA_002454955.1 Bacteroidales bacterium UBA6680 | reverse complement strand
TTGCAAAGATAAATGATTAATTTTTAATTTTCAAAATTAATTTTAAACTTTTTTTTACCGTTAAATCCACTAAAAACAGATTTAACACAAAAGCTACAATCATCTATCAACCACTAAGTTATTCAATCAACGTGTGCTTCTCTCAAAGCGGGTGCAAACATAGAGCTCTTTTGCCGTGTTTCCAAATAAAACATACTCTTTTTTTAAACTTTTTTAGCCCAAAAAAAGTAGGCTGCTGATAATGAAGTACTAATTCGAAAAAGTATTTCTTTTCCTATAATGGTTAACATTAACAGATATTAGCTTTTATTATCAATAATTAAATATTCTATATACATATATTAGTATATTCGCACTATATAAATAAGAAATTATATTTAAAATCATCAAAAGCAGATATGAGAAACATTGTTTTGATTCCTACTTATAACGAAAAAGAGAATATATCTAATATTATACATGCCATTTTTGATTTACAAGAGATGTTTCATATACTTATTATTGATGATAACTCACCTGATGGTACTGCATCAATAGTAAAAAATCTTCAAAAAAAGTTCGAAGACAGACTACACATAATAGAACGGGCTGGAAAATTAGGTTTAGGAACAGCATATTTGGCAGGTTTTAAATGGGCTTTGGAGAATAATTATGATTATATCATGGAAATGGATGCTGATTTCTCTCATGATCCGAAAGATTTACCAAAATTGTTAAACGCATGCGCTAAGGATGGTGCCGACGTTTCCGTAGGTTCAAGATACATATCTGGAGTAAATGTTGTGAACTGGCCAATGGGACGAGTACTTCTTTCGTATTTTGCATCTGCATATGTTAGATTCATTACTCGTATGAAAATACGCGACACTACTGCTGGCTTTGTTTGTTACTCAGCAAAGGTTTTACGTTGTATAAATAGAGATAAGATTAAAATGCGTGGATATGCATTCCAGATTGAGATGAAATTCACCACTTGGAAACTTGGTTTTAATATTACTGAGGTACCAATAATATTTACAGACAGGAAAGAGGGAGCCTCTAAAATGAGTGGAGGTATATTCAATGAAGCGGTTTGGGGTGTTATAAAGATGAAAGTGGCTAGCTTTTTCAAGAAATATAAATGTGTAGAGTAACAAGATTTAGCTTGTTATAAAAATATAGAGCTGTTTATTTAAAAATCATAAGTAGGACATTAAATGAACAATAATGTATAATATCACATTATTATCTATAGTTTAATATACAATCTGAAAAATAAAAATAATGAAGAATTATCTTATAAAAAATGCACTTATAGTAAACGAATGTGATATTATCAGTGGTTCTGTTTTAATAGTAGATGGTATCATTGAAAAGATATTCGAAACAGATCATGATGACGTAAATATTGATTACAATAATACAAAAATTATTGATGCTAAATGCAACTATTTGATTCCTGGAGTAATTGATGATCAGGTACATTTCAGAGAACCGGGTCATACTCATAAAGGGGAGATATCAACCGAATCTGCAGCAGCTGTAGCAGGAGGTGTTACAACCTATTTTGAAATGCCAAATACGACACCGCAAACAACAACTATTGAGGAGTTAGATAAAAAATTTGATCTTGCTAAGAAAAAATCTCTTACAAATTTCTCATTTTATATGGGTGCAACCAACAGCAATATAGATGAGATAAAAAAGATAGACCCTAAGAAAGTATGTGGGTTAAAGGTGTTCATGGGATCATCTACCGGCAATATGCTGGTTGATAATGATGAAAGTTTGAATAAGATATTTAAAGAAAGCCCTGTAATTATTGCAACACATTGCGAAGATGAAACAACAATAAAACAAAATACCGAAAAATACAAAAAAGAGTTTGGTGAAGATGTACCTATAGAGTATCATCCTATAATAAGAAGTGAAGATGCTTGTTTCAAATCGTCTAGTAAAGCAGTGGAACTTGCAAAAAAGCATAATGCAAGATTACATATCTTACACCTTAGCAGTGCAAAAGAACTGGAATTACTTAAATCAGATGTTCCGCTATCAAATAAAAGAATTACTGGTGAAGTATGTGTGCATCATCTTTGGTTTGATGATAGAGACTATAAAAAACACGGTACAAAGATAAAATGGAATCCTGCAGTAAAATCTGAGAAAGATAAACTAAGTCTTTTTAACGCACTTATATCTGATAAACTGGATGTTATTGCAACAGATCATGCGCCACACACAAGTGAAGAAAAAGATAATAAATATTTCAGTGCTCCATCAGGAGGACCTCTTGTGCAACACTCTCTGGTAGCAATGATGGAGTTCGTGTCTCTTGGTAAAATTGAGATAACAAAGATTGTTGAGAAAATGTGTCATAATCCTGCCATACTTTTCAATGTTAAAAAAAGAGGGTTTATAAGAGAAGGTTATCATGCTGATCTTGCCATTGTAAATGCAGATTCGCCATGGGTAGTAAACAAGGATAATATATTATATAAATGTAAATGGTCTCCTTTTGAAGGAACTCTATTTAGTTCAAAGGTTACACACACGTTTGTAAATGGTAATCTTGTTTATAATAATGGAATAATAAACAGTGAACACAAGGGAGAAGCTGTTGAATTTGACAGATAGAATATGACAAAAAAGGTATTAATAGTTGACAAAACAAACAAAGTATTAACTGAAGTACTCACAAAAAATGGTTTTACCTGTGAAGAATTTAGCGGTAAAACATTAGAGGACTTAGAATCTGTTATTGCCAACTACACCGGAGCAATTATCAGAAGTAAATTTACCTTTAACAAAGATTTACTTGACAAGGCAAATAATCTTGAGTTTATTGGCAGGGTTGGTGCCGGAATGGAGAGTATAGATGTAGAATATGCTGAGAGAAAAGGTATAAGATGTTATAACTCTCCTCAAGGAAATATGGATGCTGTTGGGGAACATGCAGTTGGAATGCTTTTGGTTCTAATGAACAATCTTTTTATAGCCAATCATCAGGTTAAAGGCGGTATATGGAACAGAGAAGAAAACAGAGGGTCTGAGATAAATGGTAAAACTGTAGGTATTATTGGTTATGGTAATATGGGATCTACTTTTGCGAAGAAAATAAGTGGATTTGAAGCAAATGTAATATCATATGATAAATACAAAACCAACTACAGTGATAGTTATACAACCGAAACCAGTCTCGAAGATTTAATGGATAAATCTGATATAATAAGCCTGCATGTACCTCTTACTGCCGAAACAAAGTATATGATAAATAGCAAGTTTATTAATAAGGTACGCAAACCCTTTATTCTAATAAATACAGCCAGAGGGCCAGTTGTTAATACCGCTGATTTAATCAATGGTATTGATAACAATAAAGTTATTGGTGCAGGATTAGATGTACTTGAGTTTGAAGAGACTTCCTTTGAGAAAGTATCTATGTACGATAATAAAATATTTAAAGAGTTAGTAAAAAAACAGAATATTATTCTGTCGCCACACATTGCCGGGTGGACACATGAATCGAAAATAAAGTTAGCTAAAATACTTGCTGATAAGATAGTAGAAAATCATTAAAATATAAAAACGGGGATTTTGTTAATCCCCGTTTTATTTATAGTATACAATATTTCTATCTAAAAGAGAATCCTAAACCGCCTGAAAGAACATTATACTTACCTACGGTATAATCTACATGTATAGTTACAATAGCCATCTTAACCCTTAAACCTGCATTAAAATCTATTCCACTATTATCAAATTTCAGATCAAATGGATCTTTAACTGTTTTTGTAGAAACAAGATCTCCTGCTGTATTAAATGCAACAGGATATGTTCCGTTTAACATAGCTTTTGTTGTTGCTGTGCCATATCCTGCACCAACATAAAGATTGATAAATGGAAAGTTAGCGCCAACAAGCAATCTTCCTGTAAACGCACCTGCATCTAATTTAATCTCCTGATCGTTAAATCCAACACCATCAGCCCCAGAAAAATCAATACCATAAGTTGAGTTAACACTTGTATATGCACCCATTACAGTCATTGCTAAAAAAGGAACACGTTTAATCACAGGTATAACTTCTGAAAATTGCCAACGTGCACCAAGTCCCCACATACCAACCTTAAAATCAGCTAATTTAACTTGAGGAGAGAAACGTCCCATTATTTCAAAATTCTTTGGAAGTCCTAAACCCACCTTAAACATAGGAAGGGGTAAATGACGAAAATCTAACCCTTCCGGTAATTTAACACCAACAATATTCGGGCTAGCTGTTGTTCCTGCATTCCAACCAACTGTAGGAATATTAGATTTATCTCCAATTATTGTCGGGCTGGTACTTTGAGATGTAGAGAACCCAGGATACTTATCAACAATTGATTGAATATCGAATGTACTTGCAGATTTAGGTGCTGTAACCCAACTTGCAGTAACTGTTACATCAAATCCAAGTGTAGAATGTACCTTAGAGGTATTATACCATCCGGAATTAAGCCCAACACCAAACATCTCTCCGTAAGGATTCATGTACTCCTGAAAGATATCCTTAGCAAGTGCCGGAGATTTCTCTGCCATAGATGCTAACACACCAAGCTCACCCTGAGCCATTACACTCCCCATTGAGAAGCACAGTGTTAATATTAATACAATTCTTCTAACCATGATTATTTGTTTATTTGTTTGAATCTTTGTGGAAGATAAACAAATAACTTAATAATGACAAATCACCTTATAACAAACCTTGCAATTGATCGTGTTCTTTGTTCCATGAAAATTATCTTATCGCTCAACTCTCGATGCAATATCTCATCGGTATAATAGCGTACAGTAAGTAATATTAGGTTATCATTATACTTTACATTGTACATATCAGACAATTCGTTTATCATATCATGTACATTATAAGTGGTGTCAATACATACAGAGAAATTTATTGCCGAACTCTGTATCATATTAGCTTTTATCTTATATTTATCTAATATCGAAATCAGTTCATTTAACCTGTCATCAATTACAAACGAAATATCTTTTGGCGAAACTGATAAAAGAATCTGATTATCTTTTACTATTAATACAGGTGATGTAATCATTGTATCGGTATGTGTAATAATAGTTCCTGTAACTTTTGGGTTAATAAATGATTTTACATAAAGATTAATATTTGCATTATGTAATGGTTTAATTGTTTTGGGATGAATTACCTTTGCTCCGCTATATGCCAACTCAACAGCCTCTTTATATGATATTTTTGACAGTACGTGTGTATCGTTAAACTTCTTCGGGTCTGCATTAAGAATCCCTGGAACATCTTTCCATATTGTAACAGATTCAGCTCCTATTAGCGATGCAATTACAGATGCTGTATAATCAGATCCTTCGCGCCCAAGTGTTGTTGTTGTTCCAAATGTAGTTGATGCAATAAATCCCTGAGTAATGTACGTATTAACTCCTGTAAAATTAAGCTTTTGCTGAGCTAAACCTTTAGACAGATCGTAATCAACTTCTGCCTGACAATAATTGTCGTCGGTTTTTATTACATTTCTTATATCAACCCAAAGATTTTTTATCTTATGCTTATTCAGATAAGAACTAATTATTCTTGTAGATAATAACTCACCAAACGACACTATCTGATCATACTCATAATCATAATTATTATTTGGTTCCTCACTTAATTTATCTTTCAAATTACTAAATATCTCCTCAATTAGCAGATTCACCTCAGAACAGCATCCGTCAAACAAATTATCAATAATATTAAAGTGAAACTCCCTTATCTCGTTATACTTATTGTTAAGGTTTTTATCAGAAGACATATACATCTTATGCAACATTTCAAGTTTATTTGTTGTTTTATCTAATGCCGATATTACAACAACATTATTCTCAGAATCGTTGTTAAGAATATTAACAATATTTCTAATTGCATCAGCGTCTTTTACTGACGCTCCTCCAAATTTATAAACCTTCATACTATTTAAATAATTTACTAATGAATTACTGCCGACACTATTTTGCAGTTGTAAAATTATACAAAATATGTTTATTAATATATCTTTTAACTGAAACTACTAATCTACTTTACATTATCTGTAGAGCATATTAATAAAAAATCATAAAAACCAGAACAATTATTTATTAATCAACATAATATTATATTTTTGTTTCAAATTATAATCAATAATTAATTCAAACATATCAGAAAACATGTCGAGTTATAATCTAATTACCTTAAATGAATTTATAAGTACACGACAAGCTAATTTTCCATATGCTAAAGGAGA
This sequence comes from Bacteroidales bacterium UBA6680, assembly GCA_002454955.1. Lineage (GTDB taxonomy): Bacteria > Bacteroidota > Bacteroidia > Bacteroidales > UBA6680 > UBA6680. Next base: position 16,293 of record DKJY01000039.1, on the reverse strand, counting down.
GTTAACAAGACTACTTCATTACATAGGACTTGCGGCAAAGATTGTAAACAAAAAAGTTAACAAGGCCGGATTAGTTGATATTCTTGGGGAAGCCGGAAACACAAACGTACAGGGAGAAGATCAGAAGAAACTCGATGTTTTTGCAGATATTGAGTTTATAAAGGCTTTAAAGGCCAGTGGTGAGTGCTGTGGAATTGCTAGTGAGGAGAATGATGAGATAATTACCTTTGATGATGAGCTTGCACGCGATGGCAACTATATTGTTTGTATTGATCCGCTTGACGGATCGTCAAATATTGATGTAAATGTATCAATTGGTACAATATTCTCTATATATAGACGTAAATCTAAAAGAGGCGAAAAAGCTCAGCTTATGGACTTCTTACAACCAGGGAAGGATCAGGTTGCTGCTGGATATATTATCTACGGGTCGTCAACAATGCTTGTGTATACTACTGGTAATGGAGTTAATGGTTTTACTCTTGATACAGCTATAGGTGAGTTCTGTTTATCCCATCCGGATATCAAAACACCAGATAAGGGTAAGATATACTCTATAAATGAAGGTAACTATCCTCACTTTCCTGACGGTGTTAAGAAATACATTAAATACTGTCAAGAGATAAATGGTGAATCAAACAGACCATATACCTCAAGATATATAGGATCATTGGTTGCTGATTTCCATAGGAATTTGCTTAAAGGAGGAATATATATATACCCTGAAACAGCAAAAGATAAACGCGGAAAGCTAAGGTTATTATACGAATGTAACCCTATCGCATATATTGCCGAACAGGCCGGAGGGAAAGCAACTGATGGATACAAAAGAATTATGGAGGTTGATCCGGAATCTCTTCATCAAAGAATACCATTCTATACGGGATCAAAAGAGATGGTAGATACAGTTGAGGATTTTCTGAAGTAAATTACCTGCTAAACAATATTAAAAGACCAAACAGTTAGAAACCTAATTATTTGGTCTTTTTGCTCTTAAAACAATACACCCCAAACAACTAAAGCTTAATATATTTTAATAATGTTAAATAATATGGATTCTATATTAGAAAAAATACAAAAAAGCTCAGTGGGAGCTGATCTAATAAACAAAATTAGAAGTAACAATAGATATAGAATCAGCTTAAAAAACCTTTTCGGATCATCAAAAAGCTTATATTCGGCGGCTCTCTGCAGCACAGTAAATAAGATACACTTCTTTATACTTCCAGAAAAAGAAGATGCTGCTTATTTTATAAATGATCTCGAAAACATAATGCCTAAGCAAAGAATCAGTTTCTTTCCATCATTTCTTAAACATAACACCAGACACGGACAAGCTGAAAAATCGAACATTATACTAAGAACAGAGGTTCTTAACCAAATAAATAATTACAATAATAGATACCCTCTGTTTATAGTGAGTCATACCGAAGCAGTTATTGGAAAAGTATTGTCTAAAAACAATATGGCAGACAATACATTAAAATTAACTGTGGGCGAATCAGTATCTATGGAATTTATTGAGGATGTATTAAATGAGTACTGTTTTGAAAGAGTTGATTTTGTATACGAACCAGGACAATATGCTGTTCGTGGAGGTATAGTTGATGTATTCTCTTTTGCAGGAGAACAACCATATAGAATTGATTTCTTTGGAGATGATGTTGAGAGTATTAGAATATTTAACGTAGAGACTCAACTTTCTAATGAGAAATGTGACTCTATTGAGATTATACCTAACCTGCAGAATATTGTAAATAACGAAACTGCCGAACTAATAACAAATATTATACCTGACAACAGTATAATCTGGAGTAATAATTTATCATATATATTTGAACATGCTGCAAAATTATATAGCAATGCAAATATAGAATCAGAAGAGGAGAATATAAACACCAGCCAACTTATTGCTACAAAAGAAGAGTTTGAGAAATCAATAAGTAGACTATCTGTTACTGATATTGCATCAAAAAACTATTATGAACCAGATGATGAGATATCATTCAAAACTTCGCCTCAACCAAATTTCAATAAGAATTTTGAGATTCTTGCTGATAACTTTGAGAATAATCAGAATGAAGAATACACAAATATTGTTCTATCCAACTCTCCTAAACAAATTGAGAGATTAACCGCAATATTTAATGATATAAGAGAAGGTGTAACATTCACCGATCTTCCGAATGTTATACACGAAGGTTTCATTGATCATACACTAAAACTCTGTTTCTATACAGATCATCAAATATTTGAACGATACCATAAGTTTAAACTAAAAGGAAATTTTGAGAAGAAGGATGTAATATCTATAAAAGAGATAAACAATATGCAACCCGGCGATTATGTTGTACACATAGATCATGGTGTTGGTAAATTTGGAGGTTTAGTCAAATCAAAAGAGAATGGTAAAGTAAAAGAAGCTATAAGACTAATATATAGAGATAACGATATTCTTGACGTAAGTATTCACAACCTGCATCGTATATCAAAATTCAAAAGCAAAGACAGTACTCCTCCTAAAATGAATAAGCTTGGTACTGGTGCATGGCAAAAACTTAAGCAAAGTACCAAGAAAAAGGTAAAGGATATTGCCAAAGAACTTATTTCTCTGTATGCTAAAAGACGCGAACAGAAAGGTTTTTCCTTTACTGAAGATAACTACCTTCAGCAAGAGTTAGAAGCATCATTTATATATGAGGACACTCCAGATCAGCTAAAAGCTACTAAATCTGTTAAACGAGCTATGGAAAAGGATATTCCGATGGATATGCTTGTTTGTGGAGATGTTGGATTTGGTAAAACTGAGGTAGCTATAAGAGCTGCTTTTAAAGCTGCTTGCGATAATAAACAAGTTGCTGTATTGGTTCCAACAACAATATTGGCTCTGCAACACTATCACTCTTTCAAGAAGAGATTAAAAGATTTCCCTGTTAATATAGATTATGTAAGCCGTTTAAAAAAACCCAAAGAACTTAAACAATCTATTACAGATCTTAAAAGCGGAAAAACAAATATAATAATAGGTACACACAAACTGGTTGGTAAAGATATTGTATTCAAAGACCTTGGACTGTTAATTATTGACGAAGAACAACGTTTTGGTGTTGCAATGAAAGAGAAGCTAAAGAGACTTAAAGTGAATGTTGATACATTAACACTTACTGCAACACCAATACCACGTACTCTACAGTTCTCATTAATGGGAGCTCGTGATCTTGCCATAATAAACACTCCCCCACCAAACCGCCATCCAATATTAACTGAATTACATACATTTAATGAAGAGGTTATTAAAGAGACAATACATACTGAAATTGAAAGAGGAGGCCAGGTATTCTTTATTAACAACAGGGTACAAAATATAGAAGAGATTGCAAATCTTGTTAACAGATTGGTTCCGGATGTAAGAACGGTTGTTGCGCATGGGCAGATGGAAGGAAAAATATTAGAAAAGATAATGTTAGATTTCATTAATCACGAGTTTGATGTGTTAATTGCAACAACAATTATAGAATCAGGACTTGACATACCTAATGCTAATACCATAATAATAAACAATGCACATCAATTCGGATTAAGTGAACTGCACCAGTTAAGAGGCCGGGTAGGAAGATCTAACAAAAAGGCATATTGCTATCTCCTTGCTCCACCTGTAACAACATTAACACAAGAGGCCAAAAGAAAACTAACAGCAATAGAAAACTATAGTGATCTTGGTAGCGGAATGAATATAGCAATGCAGGATCTTGATATAAGAGGAGCCGGGAATCTTCTTGGTGGAGAGCAGAGTGGTTTTATATCTGACATTGGATTTGAGACATACCATAAAATATTATCAGAAGCAGTACAAGAACTAAAAGACACCGACTTCAAAAGTGTATTTGAATCGCACGAGAATATCGAATTGCACAGAAAAACAACAACATTTATATCAGATTGTCAAATAGATACTGATCTGGAAATACTAATACCTGATCACTATATATCAAATACAACTGAGAGAATTAAACTCTATAGAGAGCTTGATAATATCACTGATTCAGTAACACTTACAGAATTTGAAAATAACCTTACAGACAGGTTCGGTGAACTACCTCAGGTTGCTATTGATTTATTAAATATTGTTAAACTTAGGTGGAAAGCCATTGAACTTGGCTTTGAAAAGATTATACTTAAGAACAAAATAATGATAATACACTTTATACATAATAAAGAATCAATGTATTATCAGTCGCCAATATTTATGGAGGTAATACAAAAAGTGCAACAACACTCCTCTGTATTTAAGATGCGAGAAAAGAGTGATAGGTTAACATTAGTAACAAACAATATAAACAGTGTACAACAAGCATTAAACATAGTAAACAGACTTAACATAAACCAAACAGAAAACAATTATATATAATGAACCTGATAATAGATATTGGTAATACCAGAACAAAACTGGCAGTATTTAGTAATAATGAAATTACCGATATATACATTACAGAAAGTAATGCAACAGATGATATTAACAAATATATATCTGGCAAAAACTTTAGCAACTGTATAATATCATCGGTAAAGAAAAGCAACATAAGCTGCTTTGATCTTAAAAAGATAAATACTTTAGTATTTAATCATAAAACGCCAATACCAATAAAGAACTGTTACAAGACACCAGAAACTCTAGGATTAGATAGACTGGCAGCAGTTATCGGCGCTGCTGATTTATATCCGGAAAAAGATATTATGGTTATTGATAGTGGCACCGCTATAACTTATGATTTTATAGATCGTAACAAAAACTATCTGGGAGGAAATATATCTCCAGGTATTCAGATAAGATACAAAGCATTAAACAGCTTTACTGATAACCTGCCTCAACTTAGCAAACAAGACTCTGATATTGGAGTCGGTAAAACAACAGAGAGCGCAATAGTTAATGGCGTACAAAACGGCATAGTTTTTGAAATTGAAGGATATATTAACCACTTTAATGGAAAAAATGAGGACTTAATAACAATAATTACAGGAGGAGATGCTCTTTTTTTTGATAAAATCATAAAAAATAACATCTTTGTGAATCAAAATTTAGTACTAATCGGGTTAAACAGAATTCTAAATCATAATGTTGAAAATTAAAACCATATTAACGCTTGCATTATTATTTTCTATTTTTCAGGTGTATGGCCAAGAAAATACACAATCGCCATACTCTATGTTCGGAATAGGATTATTGAACTCTAAAGGGTTTGATATGAATAATGCAATGGGAGGAACAGGAATAGGACTAAGGAAAGGAAACAAAATTAATCTTCTTAACCCAGCCTCTTTTACAAGTCAGGATACAATGTCATTCTTATTTGATGTTGGAGTATCCGGAACTTTTTCAAACTATAAAAGTTCAAGCGCAGAGCAGAATTTCTTTGCTGGTAATATAGATCATATTGCATTGGGTTTTCCTGTAACAAAATGGTGGAAAAGTGCAATTGCCCTTACTCCATATTCGAGTATGGGATACGACTTTACAGTTAAAGAGACTGATAAAAAAATATTCCAGTATGCTGGAAATATAGAGTATCAATACATCGGAAAAGGAAATATTAATACATTATATTTTGGTAACGCTTTTAAGTTAACAGAGAATATATCTGTTGGTGTAGGTGTAAACTATGTATTTGGTACACTCAAGAAATCATATAATATGAGGTTCGTTGACAATACTAACTCTAATGGATTTGACGACACATTTAAGGATATCAAATATCACATATCTGATTTTGCTTTTGAGTTTGGTGCTCAATATAGTGGCGGAGATAAAAAACTGTCTTATACACTTGGTGCAACAATAGCTACAAACTCTAAATTGAGTGTTAAGCAAGATGAGTTCTTTAGAATAGAGCGCTTCACCAGCAAAGGAGCTATAAATATTATTGATACAATAACATTCTTTGAAGATAAAAAAACCAATTATAAAGTGCCACTTACTTTTGGTGTTGGAGGATCTGTTAATTTCAATAAGAAACTACTTGTGGCTGCAGATTTCAGATATAGCCAGTATGATTCAGATAATGTTCTGTTTAATCAGAACAACAATGTAAAACAGAACGACTCTTGGTACACAGGAATTGGATTAGAGTACACACCAAACTATATTGCTCCAAAAGGGTATTATAAAAGAATTAACTACAGACTTGGTGGTTTTGTTGAGAAAACACCATATAATATAAATAATACAGATATTTATAAGTATGGTTTGACTGTCGGTTTAGGTCTGCCATCCAGATATTCTAAAACAAGCTACAACATATCAGCACAGTTTGGTGTGTTTGGTACACAAGACAACAGAAACATCGAGGAGAAGTTTGCTAAAATTACTTTAAGCATAAACTTCCACGATATATGGTTTATCAAACGTAAATATGACTAAAAACAAGCGATATGAGACTATTTAAAAAACTATTAATCATTACAGGTATCCTACTGATTGCTAATGCGGCATTCGGTCAGAGTCAGTATTGGAAGAATCCCAAATACGGAAAGGACAGTGTAGAGAGAGTTACCTATGTAAAGAACAAATCAATTTACAGAGAATTCTTAAAGAATAAGAACTACAAAGACGCATACCAACCTTGGAGATGGATTTACAACAATGTACCTGCTGCAAGTAAAAATACTTTTCTTGATGGAGTAAAGATTTACAAATGGTTTATCAAGAAAGAGAAAGATGCAGCTAAGAAGCAACTATATGTAGATACTCTTATGATGGTTTACGATACACGTATCAAGTATTTTAAAAAAGAAGGATATGTTCTTGGTCGTAAAGCAATAGATCTTCTTAGATATAGACCAGAGTCTGTTGAAGAGGCATATGCTATGGTTAACAGATCTATAGAACTAAGAAAGAATAAAACTGATCATACAGTGCTTTTTTGGAAAGTGAAACTTGCTGTTTCATTATTCAAGGATGGTAAAAAAGGTGCTGATGAAGTACTTAACGCTTACTCTGTTGCTGCAGAGATTGCAGACAACAACATAGCAAAAAACAGAAAAAAAGATGCTTATCAGTCTACTAAAGATAACTTTGAGAAGATATTTACCGATAGTGGTGCTGCAAGCTGTGAGAATCTTATAGCTCTATACACACCAAAGTTTGAGGCAGAGCCAACAAATGCTGAGCTACTAGAGAAAATTACAACACTTCTTTCAGATCAGGAGTGTAAAGATTCTGAACTGTTTGCAAAGGCGTCTGAGAGTCTTTATAATGTTAAGCCATCACCAAAAGCTGCATATATGCTAGCTGAATTGTTCAAGTCAAAAGGAGAGTATAACAAAGCTAAGAAGTACTATCTTGAGGCTAGTAACAATGAAACTAACCTAGAGGATAAATCAAATATGTTAGTTGCACTTAGTTACCTTATGAATGGTAATATCAAGAACCCTCAGGCAGCTGTTAGATATGCAAAACAAGCAATCGCTGCAAATCCAAAGAATGGAAATGCATATATGATTCTTGGTCTTTCATATGCTTCAGTTCAAAAGTATGGAGCAAACGATCTTTCTGCAAAAGCTGTATACTGGATTGCTGTTGACAACTTTATAAAGGCAAAAAAGGTAGACTCTTCACTTGCAGAAAAGGCAAATAATTACATTAAAGTTTATTCACAATACTTCATCGAAAACAAGCGTGCATTCTTCTACGATCTACAAGAGGGACAAACGTACAAGTTTGATGGATGGATTAAAGAGACAACAACCGTAAGAATTAAAAAATAGTGAATAACATACATTCATTAAAAAATATAAGAAACATCATAGCTGCCATAAGTGTAGCTATGATGTTTTTTGCTTGTAAAAACAAAATAGAGACAGTTGCTGCTATTGAAGACCCTAAAGCAAGACCGTCTAATATTGTCATGAATCTCAACTCTACCTACAGCGATTCATGTTTCATTAATATGAGATTCCTTTCACCAGAGGTTCTTATTTACGACAATGTAGAAGAACCATATTGGGATTTCCCGCAAGGACTTACTGTATACAAGTTCAACTCTAAAGGCGATACCATATTCAGTGTTACATCAAAATATGCTATCTATTATGAACCAAAAGGGCTATGGGAAGCCAGAAATAATGTGGTGGTTGTAAGCGAAAACGGACGCACTCTATATACAGAACTGCTATACTGGGATACCAAAGATAAGCGTATATATACAGATCAAAATGTAAAACTGGTTGATAGCGAAAATACACTATATGGAAAAGGGCTTGAGTCTGACGAAGCGATGACCGATCCTAAATTTACAAAAGGATCAGGGAGTATATTTGTTGACGATAACAAAAAGAGACAACCTGCATCTGAACTAGTTAACAATAAAGAACTCCAAAAATAATCTATGGCAGATAAGAAAAAGAGCATATTATCTGAAGTTTTATGGATAGCAGTTGCTATAGCAACTGTTGTTGCAATAGTGATATCAATAACCAAAGCAGATTATAAACAGACATTTTATTTTTCTCTGTTAACAATAGTTTCTATCTTTATGTATATTATAAAGCGTAGAATAAGAAAGTCACAGAACTAAAAAATGAGCAATCTGCTAATTATCATTATTACAATAATATTTTCAGCATTCTTCTCCGGAATGGAGATTGCCTTTATATCTGCCAACAAACTAAGACTTGAACTAGACAAAAAAGGAAAATCTGTTCCGGCACGTATAATATCAATATTCACAAACAATAGTAGCAGATTTATATCAACAATGCTTGTTGGTAACAACATTGCTCTTGTAATATATGGTATTGTAATTGCCCAATCATTAGAACCAACCATTGCAAAATTTATAGACTCCGAAACAATTATTCTTACGTTGCAAACAATTATCTCAACAGCTATAATACTTGTTACTGCAGAGTTTTTACCAAAAACATTCTTCAGAATAGCTCCAAATGCATCGTTAAAACTATTCTCAATACCTCTATACACATTCTATATATTGTTATATCCTATATCAGGTCTGACAATTCATATATCAAACTTTATAATAAAACGAGTTCTAAAAGCAAGATCCGGCGATGATGACAGAAAATATGTCTTTAGCAAAATAGATCTTAACGATTTAATCACCACAACCGGAACTCAGGAACAACATCAAGAGGTTGAAGAAGAGGTAAAGATATTTAAGAATGCTCTTGACTTTTCTGAGGTAAAGGTTAGAGAGTGTCTTATACCAAGAACCGAACTAACTGCCATAGAGATAAACGCAGAGATAGACGAACTTAACAAAATGTTTGTTGCCAGTGGACACTCCAACATACTGGTTTATAAAGACAATATCGACAATATTATCGGCTATATAAATGCTAAAGACCTGTTTAAGAATCCAAAAACTATAAAGGCTAAACTAAAAAACATACCAATATTTCCAATGGTTATGTCAGCAGAAAAGGTCTTAGACAGCCTTTTATCTAAGAAAAAGAGTATAGCACTTATTGTTGATGAATTTGGTGGTACAGCAGGAATTGTTACTATAGAAGATATAATTGAGGAGATATTTGGCGAGATACAAGACGAACACGATGTAGAAGAGACAATGGTACAACAATTAGAAAATAACACCTATATGATCTCTGCACGTGCTGAGATAGATTACCTGAATCAGGAGTATAATATGAACCTTCCTGAGAGCGAAGACTATGAAACATTAGCAGGCCTTATTCTTCATACATATGAGAGTTTTCCTAAAATTAATGAGATCATTACTATTAATCAGTTTGAGTTCAAAATAACAGAAGCATCAGAAAACAAACTCGAAAAGGTTCTCCTAACAATAAACAGTGAATCGTAATTCCAACACAACAGAATCAAATATTTACAAAAAATGAAACATTATTGGTACAAATGTTTAAGCAAACAATCAGTAAATAGATAAACTACTGGGGTAAAGAAATTTAACATCCCATATTTCATAATTAATAAAAGGAATATAATACTGTATAAAATCTTTTAATGCAGTTACTAAATGGCAGTAAAACAGTATTTAGATTGTATATGACCATTTATTAACACTTTATTGATAAATTATAAAGATTTAAATATCCGTCAATCTATTATTTTATTATATTCGTAGCCTGAAAAAAGAATAAACATCAAAATAATCAAATAAATGGCAACATTAGAGAAAATAAGAAAGAGAGCGGGAGTCTTCGTTGCAGTGGTTATCGGTTTGGCACTTGTTACATTTGTTTTGGGTGACTTTATGACATCCGGAGGATCAATGTTTACAAACGATCAGTACGAGATAGCTGAGATTGCCGGAAACTCTATCCCCGCCCAACGTTATGACGCTAAAGTTGAGCACCTTAAGGAGATCAACAAACTATTCTCAGGAAGAGCTGCACTAGATGAGAGAATGACTGAGAGTATCAGAGAGCAGGCGTGGCAGCAAATTGTTAAGAAGAACGTACTTGAGAACGAATATGAGGAGCTAGGTATTGTAGTTTCTGATAAAGAACTTGAGAACATGGTTTGGGGTAATAACGTTCACCCTTACATTAAGCAGTTCTTCGGAAATCCTCAAACCGGCGAAGTTGACCGTGCTGCTATAGAGAATTTTATAGTATCAATGGATCAGGATCCTAGTGGTAGAAGTCGTATTATTTGGGATTACATAGAGAAAGAGATTCTTACAGAGAGAGCTTATACAAAATATAACAATCTTATAAAGAAGGGTCTATATGTTACAGATCTTGAGGCTGACGCAAACCTTATAGCTTCTGCTAAAAAAGTAGATTTTAGCTATATTGTAAAAAGATATAACTCTGTTGCCGACAGCACTATAAATATTTCCGAGTCTGATATAACTAATTACTATAACAATCACACAAACGATTACAAACAGTCTGCATCAAGAGATGTTGAGTATGTTGTTTTCCCTATTGAGCCATCAAAAGATGATTTTGCTGACGCTGAAAAGTGGATTACAGATGTTAAATCGGAGTTTGAGACTACTACAGATCCTATGGATTTTGCAAATGCAAATTCAGATGTAAAGAGTCCGGCTACAGATTACACACAAGATGCTCTTCCTGTTCTGTTTAAATCAATGTTTGATGCTGAAAAAGGTTCTGTTATGGGTCCGGTTCTTGATAACAAGACTTATAAAATTGCCAGACTTGTTGATATAAAAATGATTCCGGATTCAGCAAAAGCAAGACACATTCTTATTCAGCCATTAGGTCAGGATGCTGCAGCAATAGCATCAGCAAAAGCTAAGGCAGACAGTTTGTTAAACGCTATCAAATCAGGAAGCGATTTTGCTACTCTTGCAAAAGAGTTCTCTAAAGATCCGGGTTCAGCACCTGATGGTGGTGATCTTGGTTGGTTCAAGCCAGGTACTATGGTTAAACCATTTAATGATGCTGTTTTTGAAGGTAACAAAAACGAAACTGTGGTTGTTGAAACAAACTACGGTTTCCATATCATTAACATCTTAAATGTAAGTCCTAAATCAAAAAGAGTTAATATAGCAGTTATAGAGCGTTCAGTTGTTCCTAGTCAGAAAACTCGTCAGACAATATATGCCGAGGCTAGTAAGTTTGCCGGAACAAACAGAACACTTGAAACATTTAAAGCCGCTGCTGCTGAGAATAACTACAACAAACGTGTTGCTAACTACCTAAGAGAAGGCGAAAAGAATATCAGCGGTCTTGAAAAACCTAGAGCATTAGTACGTTGGGCTTACGAAACTGAGCTGAATACAGTATCTGATATCTTTGAGTTTGGTGATAATTACGTTGTTGCAGCACTTTCTGCTATTCGCGAAGATGGTATTGCTCCAATTGAAGAGGTACGCACACAGATTGAATATAAGGTTAAGCAAGATAAGAAAGCAGAGATGCTTATTACTGAACTTGATAAATATAACAATGCTACATCAATACAAGAGATAGCTTCGGCAGAGAATACTCAGGTTGTTGATGCAAACGATATCTCATTCACAACATTCTCAATACCATCAGCAGGTATAGAACCAAGTGTAATTGCTACAGCTGTTACATCTGATAATGGTGTTATCTCTGCTCCTATTAAAGGAAGTAACGGAGTATACATTATCCAGATTAACAATGTTAAAGAGGGTACTAAAGGTGATGTTACAGAAGAGGCTAAGAAACTTCTGCGTCAGCTTGAAAGCCGTGAATACTACGAAGCATTTGCTGCACTTAAAAAAGTAGTAGGCGTTGTTGATAAAAGAGCTAAGTTCTATTAATAGTTAATAGATATAAGATATTAAAAAGGTTATCGATTGTCGATAACCTTTTTTTATTCCTCATCTCAAATGCTGAAATAAACACATATTATAATTCATCTATTCGTTTCAATAATCAGATAGAATTCACATAATAACCATTCGCCTACATTAGAACATATTTAATGATAGTCTCATCACTCAACTTGTTTATATAGCTCTATTCAGATCAGCATCAGATATTATCTCCGAATATGATTATAATACAAGGTTATAAACAATATATTTGATATAAAAAAAGCAGATTCTCTACTGAAAATCTGCCTCTTATATGTAATCATACCTTTATTATCCTAAAATAATAAATAGATAACGTGCAATTAAAAGATATATTGCCATACCTACAATATCATTTGATGTTGTTATAAACGGACCAGTTGCCAATGCGGGATCTATCTTAAATTTATCAAGCAAAATAGGAACTATTGTTCCAAACAACGATGCAAAGATAATTACAGCAACCATTGCAATTGCTATTGATAGAGTAAGAGGCCATGAGTTTCCGGTAAGAAAACTATACCCAAATATTATACCACCAAGAATAAGTGCATTTAACATAGCAACCATAAACTCCTTTAACAGTTTGTTTATAGTACTCTGCTGTTTATGACCTCCGGCAATACTCTGCACAACAATAGACGATGACTGAACACCAACATTACCTCCCATAGCGGCAATAAGTGGCATAAACGATGCTAGTCCAACATACTTATGCACCTCCTCTTCAAAAAAGCCAATAATAACCGATGCTGCAATACCTCCTCCAAGTCCTATTGCCAACCACGGAATACGGGCTCTGGTAAGTAACCATACGCTATCTGACGATTCAACATCTTCTGAGATACCTGAAATCATCTGATAATCTTTCTCAGCCTCTTCACGTATCACATCTACAACATCATCAATAGTAATTCGTCCTACCAAACGACCAATTGCATCAACTACCGGTAGTGCAACAAGGTCATATTTCTCCATTACTGCTGCTACATCTTCTCTCTCTGTATCAACCTTAACAGATATTATATCCCTCTTACACAGCTCTTTTATTCTTGCTCTGGGATCGTTTGTTAATAACTTTTTAAGAGGTAATGTACCACGCAGAATATCATCATCGTCAACAACATAAACATAATATACCTCATCTATATCCTCTGCCTGTTTACGCATCTCACGCAAACATGTTAATATTGTCCACTCATCATTAACCTGAATAAGCTCTTTGGCCATAAGACCACCAGCCGTATCCTCATCGTAATTTAGCAGATCAACAATATCACCAGCCTGCTCTACATCATCAATATGCTGTAGTACCTCCTCCTGCTTCTCCTCTGGCAAATCACCAATAACATCGGCGGCATCGTCAGAGTCCATATTATCAATAAATTTCTTGGCTATCACCTCACTAGGCAATACCTTCAGAAATCGCTCTCTATCATCCTCTTCTAATTCAACAAGAACATCTGCTGCCTTCTCATCATCAAGTAACAGGTATAAAAATCTGGCCTCATCTATTGATATCTCATCATAAATTTCAGCAATATCTGCAGGGTGCAGATTCTCAATCTTAGATCGTGCACTATTGGAATCTTCATCAGCGATAAACTGCTTAAGCTCCTCAATATACTCTTTTGTTAATTCAAACTCCATACCTCCTCCTTTCATCTGTCTAAATTTGCTTTTCATTTATCAGACGGAACTCGCATAACTTAGTCATCCTCATGTGTGAGAAAATCTCTTACTCATGCTCGGTTTCATCACTTATTATAAAAACATCTTACATTACCACATATTAATAATACAGATGTTATACAGATTCAGACGCTTTGTGTAATAAACAGCTTAGTTCAATAAAATCTTCTACACTCATTTGCTCCGGGCGTCGTCCCAGCCATTCATGAGTAAATCCGGAATCTCCTATAACCTGTTTAAGAGAGTTACGCATAGTCTTTCGTCGTTGATTAAACGCAGCCTTAACAACCCTCTTAAAGAATTTATCAGGGCACCCTATATCAACACGATTATTACGCTCAAGACGTATTACAGCACTCTTAACCTTTGGCGGCGGATTAAACACACCCTCTCCAACAGTAAAAAGATACTCAATATTATAGTAAGTCTGTAATAAAACACTTAATATTCCATACGTTTTATTTCCGTGAGGCGATGCTATTCTCTCTGCAACCTCTTTCTGAATCATTCCTACAGTAAGAGGAATTCTCTCTTTATTCTCAAGTATCTTAAAGAATATCTGCGACGATATATTATATGGGAAATTCCCTATAACAGAAAAGTTACCTTCAAAAATATTATCAACAGGTATCCTCAGAAAATCACCATCAATAACCCGGTTCTCAAGTTCATCAAAGTTATCGTTAAGATAAGCCACAGATTCCTTATCAATCTCTATAACTTTAAGATTTATACTCTTCTGAACCAGATACTGCGTAAGCACTCCCATACCTGGTCCTATCTCAAGTACCGAATCAGGATTCTTAACCATTAATGCATCCACTATACTCTTTGCAATATTCTGATCTGTAAGAAAATGCTGTCCCAGATTCTTCTTTGGTCTTACTAACGCCATAAATTAATATTTAATCTGATTTTCAATTGCGGCAAATTTCACAATAATTGTTAGTAATTCAAACAATTATTAAAAAAAGAGGGAAATAATAACCAATAAGTTACTTAAACAGATGTTGCCAAAACCAATATTCTCTAATTACTCTCCGATCTGGTATCAAGAGCATCTCTAAGTCCGTTACCCAATAATGTAAAGGCAAGCACCATAAGCATTATTGCTACACCCGGAGCAATTGCAAGATAGGCTTTATCCATTATAATATATCCGTAATGCTCTTTTATCATATTACCCCACGATGGAACCGGAGGCTGAACGCCTATACCAAGAAAACTTAAACCGGCCTCAATAAGTATTGCCGAAGCAAAGTTAGCTGCCGATATTATTATTACAGGGTTAAGTGCGTTTGGCAAAATATGACGGGTTATTATTCTGTAATTACTCAGTGCTAAAGCACGTGCAGCCTCAATATACTCCTTCTCTCTTATGCTTAATACCTGACCTCTTACAACCCTTGCAACCTCAACCCACATTGTTAAACCAATTGCAATAAAAACCTGCCAAAAACCTTTACCAAGTATCATAGTAATAGCAATTACCATTAATAGTGTAGGAACAGACCAAACAACATTCACAAGCCACATTATTGCATTATCAATACGTCCGCGAAAATAGCCGGCAAGTGCCCCAAGAAATATTCCAAATATTAACGATATAGCAACAGATATAAATCCAACAGATAACGATACACGCGTACCAATCAGTAATCGCGACAACATATCGCGTCCATATCTGTCAGTACCCAGCATAAACGATCTCTCCTCTATATTATTACTAAGTATCTTCTCTTTAACTTCACTATATGATACATTATGAGATTCTCCGCTTATATCGGTAAAACTATAGTACCCATTAATAAGATCAGGTAGATTATTCTGATTTACACTATAACAAACATCTATAATATGATAACTGTGTTCAAGTCCGTTAACACTATCGCCTGCATACTCTGTAATAACTATATTATCTCCCGAGAAACTAATAGAGTCAACAGGAACACTTATATATCTGCTCTTCTGTCCAAACAACATATTATAAAATAGTGAATGCTCTTTATACTCACTATTCTTTTTAATAAGCAGAAAATTAACATCGCTACCCGGCGATAATGTACTAAGTTCAATATGCTGCGTATTTGCGTAAGGAGCATTGTCTGGTACAATAATATAACCCAACAGAGCAATAACTGCCGACAAACATATAAATATCATGCTCATAAGAGCAGTTTTGTTGTGTATAAGCGTTTGTATTGGACTCCTTCTACTCATAGTAGTCTACCCCCTTCCAGGTAAAACCGCTACGCTTAACCGAAAAGAAAGCCATAGCAACAAAATATACAATATAAAACAGCTGATT
>DKJY01000065.1 GCA_002454955.1 Bacteroidales bacterium UBA6680 | reverse complement strand
CTTAAAGAACGAAAAACGTCAACATTTATTGACTTTTGCGGTTGCAAAGATAAATGATTAATTTTTAATTTTCAAAATTAATTTTAAACTTTTTTTACCGTTAAATCCACTAAAAACAGATTTAACACAAAAGCTACAATCATCTATCAACCACTAAGTTATTCAATCAACGTGTGCTTCTCTCAAAGCAGGTGCAAACATAGAGCTCTTTTGCCGTGTTTCCAAATAAAACATACTCTTTTTTTAAACTTTTTTAGCCCAAAAAAAGTAGACTACTGATAATCACCATTATAAAATTTAAAGAAAATATAACGCTAATTACTGATCAATGCCTCGCATGGTCAACTGAATTCTTTTTCTGCCATAATCTATATCCAAAACTTTTACTCTTACATGCTGATTTAACTGTACAACATCGGCCGGATTACTAATAAAACCATCTTTTAGTTGCGATATATGTACCAAACCATCCTGTTTTACTCCTATATCAACAAAAGCACCAAAGTTGGTTATGTTTGTTACTATTCCCGGAACTTCCATTCCGGGCTTTACATCATCTATAGAGAATATATTAGGATCAAATTCAAAAACCTTAATAAATTCACGCGGATCTCTTCCTGGTTTATCAAGCTCATTAACAATATCGGTAAGTGTAGGAACTCCATACTTACCAGACACATATCTCTTAATATCTATTTTATCTCTAACCTGTTTTTCATTGAGCAACTCATCAACCGATGAATTAAGATCTGTTGCCATCTGTTTAACCACAGAGTAACTCTCGGGATGTACAGCGCTATTATCCAGAGGATTGTCAGCATCCGGTATTCTAAGGAATCCTGCTGATTGTTCAAATGCTTTATCGCCAAGTCTTGGAACCTTTTTAATCTGTGTTCGTGATTTAAAGGCACCATTCTCCGCTCTATAGTTTACTATATTCTGAGCCAACTGTGGCCCTAAACCCGATACATATGTAAGCAGGTGTTTACTTGCTGTATTTATGTTTACCCCAACCTTGTTTACACAACTCTCTACCACAGCATCAAGCGATTGCTGCAGTTTCTTCTGATCAACATCGTGCTGATACTGCCCTACACCAATAGATTTGGGATCTATTTTAACCAGTTCGGCCAGAGGATCCATAAGCCTACGTCCAATTGATACAGTTCCTCTTACTGTAACATCATATTGCGGAAATTCATCGCGAGCCGTTTTTGATGCTGAGTATATTGAAGCACCACTCTCATTTACAATAAATACCTGTATATCGCTTTTAAACTTTATTCGTCTTATAAATGCTTCTGTCTCTCTACTGGCTGTTCCATTTCCAATACCAATAGCTTCTATATTGTAAGCATCAACCAACGATGCTATTTTCTTCTCTGCAACGCGCGTTTCTCTTTGTGGAGGATGCGGGAAGATAGTTTCGTTGTGTAGCAGATCTCCTGTAGCGCTAAGACATACAACCTTACATCCACTTCTAAATCCGGGATCTATAGCCAACACTCTCTTTTGTCCTAATGGAGAAGCTATAAGTAGTTGTCGCAGATTTTCTGTAAACACCTCTATTGCCTCATCATCTGCTATCTCCTTAGCCATAGACATAAACTCATTCTCTATAGATGGTTTTATCAATCGCTTAAATGAATCTACTACAGCCTTCTCTATATGTAACTGTCCTTCACTAGGATATTTTATCAGAATATTATTGATATCCTCTATTGTAATATCGGCATCTACCGATACCGAAAGTCGAAGAAATCCTTCTGCTTCACCCCTACGCATAGCAAGTAGTCTGTGCGACGGGCATCGTTTCAGAGCTTCTGAGTGCTCAAAATAGTCTTTATACTTCTCACCCTCTTCCTCTTTTCCTTTTACAACCTTTGATTCTATAATTGCATTATACTTAAACTTATTCCGAACCATATCGCGAACACGCTGATTCTCATTAACCCATTCAGCTATAATATCGCGCGCACCAGCAAGAGCCTTCTCTGCATCTTCAATATTATCGTTAATAAATCGTTCTGCAAATATATCAAGATTGGTAACCTGCTGTTTCATTATTGTTCCGGCAAGCGGTTCCAGACCATTCTCTCTTGCAATAGTAGCTTTTGTTCTGCGCTTAGGTTTATAAGGCAGATAGATATCCTCTAATTTAACAAGATCCCATGTATCCTCAATACGTTTCTTAAGATCAGGTGTAAGTACATCCTGCTGTTCTATGGTCTGCAGGATTGTCTCTTTACGTTTCTCTATCTCTGACAGTTTATCAAGAGTCTGCTTTATATCATATATGGCAATCTCGTCCAGACTTCCGGTTGCCTCTTTTCTATATCTGCTTATAAAAGGAACTGTAGCTCCCTCGTTTAGTAGTTTTGTTGTTGCTTCAACCTGATGTTCAGCAATATTCAATTGACTACTTATAATCTTAATAAATTGATTATTCATCTGTTTATAATTGTTTTTCTTTTGTCAGATGGAACTCGCATTATAATGTATTCTCGTGTGTAGGAAAACTCTTTTCTCTTGCTAGTTTTATCTGACTAAATTTTAAATAATGCCACATAACAAAAACAGCCTAGTACAAAGTTTTATTATGTGTGCTTATAATTCAAAAAGGAAAATCCTTATTGACGAATTATAAAAATAGATGATTTTTATTTTAAAATTACACAAACAGCCATGCTGTTTTTAAAAAGAGGAGATATTTACAGACAAAACATACGATTATACATTGATCTATATGCAGATTCCAGATATCTTTACATATATAATTATCAGTTATTTTAAAACAGATTGTTTATGTTTTTTTCGCCCCAGTACAGATGAAAATACGATGCAATAGCATTATTCTTTCTATAGACCTTTGTTTTTGCTTTTATCCCTGATGCGTTACAGGCTGCACCTACAATATCTGCAGTACCTTCATCTGTATATTGTGAGTAGTGAAACTCGTGGCCTCTTATGTTATAGTTACCTATAGAGATATCTCTGTAGCCCAATGTTAGTTTTCTATTCTGCATAGATGTTTTATAATCAAACAGATTAACCATACTAAACTCCTCTCCGTCGGCATCTGTGATTGATGCACCCAGATACATCATCCCTCCGCACTCAGCAAGTATTTTACCTCCTGATATACCAAACTTATTTATGGAGTTTAACATAGATATGTTATCTGATAGTTGCTTAAGATAAAACTCCGGATACCCTCCTGCCAGATAAAGCATATCGGTACCATCTGGTATAGTATCATCGTTTACCGGACTAAAGAGTGTTACCTCGCCCAGCTCTCTCAATATGTTTATATTCTCACGATAGAAGAAATTAAATGCATCATCGGATGCTATTGAGATATTTAACCTCCCTTTATTTGCATCTTTATCTTCTATATCAGGCAAATCTACTGTGGTTATATCAATAAGTTTATCTATATCTACAGATCTCTCAATATGTTTGGCCGCCTCAGATACAATTGCCTCGTACTGATCTTTCTCATCAATCTTAAGCCCAAGATATCTGGACTCTATCTTTACAGAATCATTTGGTGGTATATATCCTAACGACTCTATTCCAACATCTGCTGCTGCATCTTTAAGAAAGCTGTAGTGCGATTCTGTTTTTACAAAGTTGAAGATTACACCTGCTATATTTATCTCCGGATCAAAATGTTTGAATCCGTATAGTAGTGGGGCTGCCGAGTATGCCATTGCTCTGGCATCTATAACCAACACTACAGGTATTTTTAGTGTTTTTGCAATGTGTGCAGCTGAACCAACCGAACGTTTAGCTCCATCGAACATTCCCATTGCACCCTCTACAACACCAACATCTCCTTGTTGCATCTCTCTGTTAAAGATATATTTCACATGATCTTCAGATGCCATATATGCATCAAGATTATAGGATAGCGTATTTGCTGCCACCTCATGATGAAACGGATCAAGATAGTCTGGTCCACACTTAAACGGCTTAGGAACATTACCTCTTTTATAAAGTGCTCTAAGCAAGCCTATGGTTATAGTTGTTTTTCCTGAGCCGCTATATGGTGCTGCTATTACAAACGCCGATCTCTTCATCTGAAATATACTTTAAACCTTATTTCTAATCTACAATGCACAAGCCTTGTTTATTGTTGTATTATATATACCTCCATCTTCAAAAGAGGTCATTTTGTTTATCATCTCAATGGCTCCCCGGATTATAGGGTATACTATTGCTGCTCCGGTACCCTCTCCTAACCTAAGATCCAAGTTTACCAGAGGTTTACCTTTCATAAACTCTATCATTTTAATGTGTGCATGTTCATTAGATTGATGTGAGAATATAAAATACTCTGCTACAACAGGGTTTATCATGTATGCCGCCAATGCTGACGATGTAGTAATAAAACCATCAACAATTATCATCATCTTGTTTTTTGCTGCCTGCAACATTGCTCCTGCTATTGTTGCTATCTCTAATCCGCCGTAACGACACAGATTTTCAAAAGGATCTTCTGATATGCCATGCTTTTTAATTGCATTCTCTAATACCATTCTCTTATTATCAACGCCACTTTTATCAAGACCTGAACCGGGACCTACACAATCAGCAACAGGTACATTACAATATACCGACAAAAGAGCTGTAGCGGGCGATGTATTACCTATTCCCATCTCTCCGAATCCGACAATGTTTGTTCCTCTCTCATAGAAATGGTTTACAATATTACGTCCGTTCTCAATAGCTTTTGTACACTCATCAGAGGTCATAGCATGCTCCACAGCAAAGTTTCTGGTACCTTTTCTCACCTTTGCATTAATCAGATTTGGATGTGTTTCAAAATCGAAATCGACTCCTGCATCAACTACATACAGATCAAATCCGTAAAGATTAGAGAACAGACCAATACCGCCGCCACCTTCTACAAAGTTCAGACACTGCTGCCACGTCATTTTTGGCGGACACGGACTCACTCCTTCGTCTGTTATCTTATGATCTGCCGCTACAGTTAGCATAACAGGCTTTTGAAGTTTAGGGTATATTGTGTTCTGAACCAAACCAATCTGCATTGCAAGTTCCTCTAACCTGCCAAGCGATCCACGAGGCTTGCTTTTATTATCTAATATATACTGTATCTCGCTCTGCAACGATTTATCAACTGGTTCAATATCTATTTTGTACATCTCTATAAATGATTATACATATTTTACAAAAACAACTACTGCAACAATTATAACGCCTATTATTGCAACCATTCTACTCACAAACAGAGCCTTTTTAAGCTCTCTATCTTCCGGTTCTCTATCTGTAGTTCCAATATAGGGTTTATCTATAAGTTTATTATGATAGATATTTGGTCCACCAAAACGGCAATCGATTATTGCAGCCATTGCAGATTCAGGAAAACCAGCATTAGGGCTGGCATGCGATCTGCTATATCTTAATACAAAATCGGAGACCCTCTTTTTGGGGATAACAAAAAACATTAAAAGTGCGGTTAATCTTGCCGGAATGTAATTTGCCACATCATCTATATAGGCAGCTATACGCCCAAATAGCATATACCTGTCAGATTTATAGGCTATCATTGAATCCAGAGTGTTAACCATTTTATAGGCAAACATTCCCGGAATACCTGCTACAGCAAACCAGAATAGAGGAGCAACTACCCCGTCTGACAGATTCTCTGCAAGGGTTTCAAGTGCTGCTATCTTAATCTTTTTACTATCAAGTTCAGATGTATCGCGACCAACTATACGTGCAACCTGCATACGTCCGGCCTCGATACCTTTAGTGTTAAGAACTTTAAATACATCACGCACCTCTTTTATCAGTGTACGTGATGCTATTCCAAAAAAGAATAGTATAACCGATAATACAATATATATATATTGGTTTTGTTGCCAGACATAGTGCAATAAGATATAGAACAGCAGGTATACAATTGTAATAAGCATTACCGACATAATTGCTCCCTTAATCAATCGGTGTTTGCCTCTGTTTAATAGTTTCTCTAAACTATATATGGTCATACCAAACAGCGCTATCGGATGAAATCGTCCTAAAGGATCGCCAAACGCAAGGTCTAAAACAAACCCTGCAAGTGGCACAAGTGCTAATATAGTTACTGTTTGCAACTCCATTGTTTAAGAGCGGTTATAAGTTTACTATTATCTGCTTTATTCTGTGTTGCCACCCTTATAAATGAGCTATCAAGCATTCTGAAGTTTGCAGCATCTCTTACAAGTATATTATACTCGTTAATAAGATCTCTCTTAAGCTCATCCGATTTTGCACCGTTTAACTCTACAAGAAAAAACGAAGCATCTGTTTTATATGCCTTAAAGCCATCAATATTGTTTATAGCAACTATAAGAGAGGTGGTATCTTTTAGCAGCGTATCTGTATCTATCTTAAAGTTAGTAATATTATCAAAATAGTATTCACCAGCCTTTAATGCAAGTGTATTAACCGACCATGGTTGTATTCGTTCAAGTAATCCCTCAATCATATGATCTGATGCAACTATATAACCAAGTCTTAATCCGGGAATAGCTATATTCTTTGTAAGCGACCTTACAACAATCACATTGCTCAATCTGCCTATATATGGTATAACAGAGTTTCTGTCTTTATCGGCTGTAAAATCTATATAAGCCTCATCAATTACAAACTGTACCGATGGATTCTCTGATATGCGCTTTATAATATTATCTACGCTTAATAGTTTACCATCAGGATTATTTGGATTACACAACCAAACCATACCTTCCGGCATAAGCTCTGTTGTAGCAAAATCTTCTCTGTTAACAAACTCAAGGTTATGTTGGTTTGCATTACATGCATCTTCATACTCAGCAAACGATGGCGAGAATATTGTTGACTCCCCTCCTGAAAATAATTGTGCTATAAGGTAGAATGCTGATGTTGCACCAGCAGTAACAATTACATTCTGCTGCTTTACATTATGATAGGCTGCAATTTTTTTTACTACGGTCTCTCCAATAACCTCAGGATATGAACCTATAAGATCTAATGATTCTATAAGATGTTGTTTAAGCCCTTGATTTAACCCGCCATAGTAAACATTACTGCTAAAGTTTATACAGTTCTGTTTGTTAAACATATATGCATCGTCGCCATGACCAAACAACATACTACTCCTGTTTTAATATTTTATAAATCATATCCATATCGCAATAGTTTCTTACATGAGCTGCAAGCTTTGTATACTGCTCCTGCTTATATCTATCGTGATTATATAACACAGGTTTTACCTTAAAACCTGACAAAAGATCATTTATAACATCGTCGTTATCAAATATGCCGTGTATATACGATCCCCAACAACTGTCAGATATCATACACCCCTCACTGCCACGATTCTCTATAACATTTACATTCTCAGATTTGTCTGTAAATTTGGTACTACCCATATGTATCTCGTAACCATATGATCTGTTCTTGCTCTCTTTATAATAGAATGTGCACTGCTCTGTAACCTTAGTTGTTTCAAGAACTGTTACTGTTGGCAATAGTCCTAATCCCTCTACACGTTCAATGTCTCCTTCAACACCATCCGGATCTAGAATCTCCTCTCCCATCATTTGATAGCCACCGCATATACCAACAATCTTTTTTCCGTTATCTTTTGCCTTAAGTATCTCGGTAACAAAACCGCGTTTGCGAATATCTATAAGATCGGCTATTGTATTCTTTGATCCCGGAAGTATTATTATATCGGCACTCTGCAACTGCTCTGGTGCCGAAGCATAGAACAGATTTACAGAGGGGTTACGCTCAAGTACATTAAAATCAGTAAAGTTTGACATATGGTTTATATGTACAACTGCTATGTTTATCTTATCGGCACAGTAATCGCTTGCCTTTTTAGACAGAGCAACAGAGTCCTCCTCCTCAATATATATATCCTTATAATATGGTATCACTCCCACTACCGGAACCCCTGTAATATCTTTTATTATATTTCGTCCCTCTTCAAACAGCGATATATCGCCTCTGAATTTATTTATTACAATACCTTTTATAAGCTTACGATGCTTTTCTGGCAGAAGCATTACCGAGCCGTATACCGAGGCAAAAACTCCTCCTCTGTCTATATCGGCAATAAGAAACACGTTGGCATTGGCATGCTCTGCCATACGCATATTTGTTATGTCTCTATCGTAAAGATTCAGCTCAGATATACTACCAGCTCCCTCTAAAACAACAGGGTTATACTCTTTATTAAGCCTGTTGAAAGCTCTCTTTGCTTCATTAAAGAGCTCCTGTTTATTATTCTTAAGAAAATAATCGGCTGCACTCATATTGCCAACTGGCTTACCATTAAGTATTACCTGCGATTTATTACCACCATATGGCTTTAGCAGTACCGGATTCATATCGGTTGTACACTGTAGCTTACACGCCTCTGCCTGAACAGCCTGTGCTCTTCCTATCTCTAGTCCGTCGGGGGTTGCATAGCTATTTAACGACATGTTCTGCGCCTTGTAAGGTGCAGGATTGTACCCATCCTCTAAAAATATTCTGCAAAATGCAGTATTAACTATGCTTTTACCAACATCAGAACCTGTTCCTACAAACATTATTGGCTTTAATTGCTTCTGAACCATATCCTAAAATAAATATATTCACTAATCATTTACCTGTTGAGTGTGCCTATTACAACGCGTGTAATCTCTTCAACAGAATCGGACTTACATAGTAGCTCATCACCTTTTCTGAAACTGAATCTTGTTACATCTTCATGCTCAATCTCAACAATATATTCAGATGCTTCACTTCCATCAACACCAATGCCCGATCGCATTAGAGCGGTCTCTATAAGTCCGTATTCAAACCCTTTTCCTACAAGGTGTATATTACTCTTTATCTCATTCTTTATTCTGAACAGACCTGTTTTATAATCAAATCGTATTCCATCGCGCTCAAAGAAACGTGTAAAATCTCTGTTCATTAACAGATCCTCCGGGCTGCCTGTCCACAATGTCTCTTCGCCTGCGAGTACCCATATCTTATCTGCCATTTGTAACGCAAGCTCCATATCGTGTGTAGACAGGAATATCAGCTTATTGTGCTCACGTGCAAGTTTGTGCAAAAGGTGCATTATCTCAACCTTACTTGGCAGGTCTAAGAATGCAGTTGGCTCATCAAGAAAAATAACAGGCGTTTGCTGAGCCAGAGACTTTGCTATCATAACCTTCTGCTTCTCTCCATCGCTCAAACTAAGCCACTGTCTGTAATAAAGATTAACTATTCCGGTTTTGTTTATGCAGTCTGTAACAACCTCTTTATCCTGATTAGTAAGTTTGCCAAGAAATCCGGTGTAGGGACTCCTGCCCATAGCAACAACTTCATAAACCGAAATGTTTGGTATAGAAGGACGCTCTGTTAATACAACACTTACTATACGCGACAATCTATACGGATTACAATCCTTAAGATTTACACCATCAATTATTATGTTGCCTGTAATAGATTGCTGAAAACCACATAGTGTCTTCAGAAGAGTTGACTTACCCATCCCGTTAGGACCTAAAAGACAGGTAAGTTCTCCTCTGTATAGATCCGCATTGAGCTTTGCGGTTACCAATTTCTTATGTCTGCCAGAGATATATCCGGTAGACAGGTTATTCAACCTGATATAAGATTGTTGTATCATTTACTCAAA